>JAFAQI010000341.1 GCA_019246495.1 Frankiales bacterium
AGCCGGCGGCCAAGCGGATCGTTGCCAAGCGTGCGGCCGCCAAGCCCGTCACGAAGCGCGCCGTCGCGAAACGCGTTACCAAGCGCGCCGTCGCGAAGCCGGCCCCGACCAAGGCAGTAACGAAGCGCACGGTCTCGAAGCCGGTCACCAAGCGCACGGTGGCGAAGCCGGCCGTCAAGCGGACCGCGGCCAAGCCGGCAGGAGCGAAGCGCGTCACCGCCAAGCGGCCCGCCGTCGCCAAGTCGCCCGCCGCCCGCCGTCCCGACCGCGCCGCCCGCAACGACACCGAGCAGACGACGATCGCTCCGGTCGTGCGCATCGTGCCCGACCCGCTGCCGCCCGACCTCCAGCCGATGCCCGATCCGGCGGTCGCGCCGCAACCGGCGGCTGCCGCCCGCAAGCCCGGCGCTCGCGTTCCCGTCCCGTCCTGGTCGGACGTGCTGCTCGGCGTTGCCCCGGCACGCGAGCGGGCGGCTGACGAACCGGCGCGCGCGCCGCGGCGGCGTAAGGGCTGAGGGGGTCGGTGGGGGAGACCGGCGGCCGGGTGCCGCCGCGACGACTCGCCATTGCCCTCGCCGCGGTTCCGCTCGTCGCGGCCGGGCTCGCCGACGCGACGATCATCGCCCACCGCGGTGGGCACTCCCCGTCTGCTGTCTCGCCGCGCACGGTCTCGCCGGCGCCGCGCGCACGTCCCGTCGTACCGGCTGATGTGGTTCGCAACACCGCGATCCGGCGGCTGCTCGCGGCTCGCGCCGATGCGGTCCTGCATCACAATCGGGCGGAGTGGGCGTCCGTGCTCGACCCGAAGTCACGGGCGTTTCGCCGCCGGCAGCTCGCGACATTCGACAACCTTCGTCAAGTGCCGCTCGCGTCCTGGAGCTATTCGCTCAACACGACGGCGACGCAAGCGACGACGAACCGGTTGTTGCGTTACCACGCGCCCGTGTTTGCACCGATGCACTTCACGTTGCGCTATCGGCTGTCGGGGTTCGACAAGCGACCGACGAGCTTGCTGCAATATCCGACCTTCGTACGCCGCGGCTCGCGCTGGTTTCTCGCCTCGCTGTCCGACTTCTCGTCCGCGGGACAGAAGTCCGCGCTGGACCTCTGGGACTTCGGACCGGTCGCCGTCTATCGACAGCCGCGCGTTCTCGTGCTCGGCCATCCCGACAACATCGCGGTGATGCACGAGGTCGCGAGCGAAGTGACTGCCGACATCCCGCGAGTGACGGCGGTGTGGGGATCGCACTGGGCGCAGCGTGCTGTTGTGCTCGTGCCCGACACGCAAGCCGAGCTCGCCCGGGTCGTCGCCGACGCCGGTGACCTGACCAACATCGCCGCGGTTGCAACGGCCGAGGTGCAGCTCGGCACCGGTCGGCCCGACCCGGTCGGCGATCGCGTCGGCATCAACCCGCGCAACTGGCCGAAGCTCAGCCCACTCGGCCGGCAGATCGTGTTGACGCACGAGCTCACGCACGTCGCGACGCGCGCGGTGACGAGCGGGTCGACGCCGACATGGCTCGCGGAAGGATTCGCTGACTACGTCGGATATCTCGGCAGCGGTGTGCCGACGCCGTTCGTCGCGCAGGATCTCGGCTCCGCGGTGCGCGCCGGGCGAGTGCCGTCGACGTTGCCGCGCAACCGTGAGTTCGACGGCGCGAGCAAACAGCTGTCGCAGGCCTATGAAGGCGCGTGGCTTGCTTGCCGTCTGATCGTGCAGCGGTTCGGTGAGCCGGCGCTGGTGCGGTTCTACCGCGTCGTCGGTCGCGCCGGCGAGCGCCCGTCGGTCGCTGTCGCCGACGCGTTGCAACGGCTGTTCAAGCTGACGCCGCGCACGTTTCTCGCCCAGTGGCACGGCTATCTGCGCGCGCAGCTCGGCTGAGCCGTGCCGCGGATCCTGCTCGTCACCAACGACTTCCCGCCGCGACCCGGTGGCATCCAGTCGTTCCTCGAAGGTCTCGTGTCTCGGCTGCCACCGGACGATGTCGTCGTACTCACGTCGCGTTGGCGCGGCTGGCAACGTTGGGATGCAGAGCGTCCGTATCGCGTCGTCCGGGCGGACACATCGGTGCTGCTGCCGACGCCGGGCGTAGGACGGCAGGCCGCGGAACTCGTGGGCGAGCACGGCTGCGACGCGGCGTGGTTCGGAGCGGCGGCGCCGTTGGGTCTGCTCGCACCTGCGTTACGACGTGCAGGTGCGTCGCGTGTTGTCGCAACCACGCACGGACACGAGGTCGGCTGGGCGCAGACGCCGGGTGCACGTCAGCTGTTGCGGCGCATCGCGTCGAGCGTCGACGTGGTGACCTATCTCGGCGAGTTCACCCGGCGCGGTCTCGCGTCGGCAATCGGCGCGCGCAACGCCGCGAAGCTGGAGCGGTTGTCACCGGGGGTCGACGCGTCGATGTTCCGGCCCGGTCTCGGCGCAGCGACGCGTGCGACGTTGGGGTTGGCCGATCGGCCGGTCGTCGTGTGCGTGTCACGGCTGATGCCGCGCAAAGGGCAGGACGTGTTGATCCGCGCATTGTCTGTTGTGCAGCGCGACGTGCCGGACGCGGCGCTGTTGCTGGTCGGTGGTGGACCGTCGCGGCGGCGGTTGGAGGCGCTGGCGTCGTCGTACGGCGTGGAGTCGTCGGTGACGTTCACCGGGACGGTGCCGTGGCCGGAACTGCCGTACTACTACGGCGCGGGCGACGTGTTCGCGATGCCGTGTCGGTCGCGGCTCGGCGGTGTGGACGTCGAAGGGCTCGGGATCGTGTTCCTCGAGGCGGCGGCGTGCGGGTTGCCGGTGATCGCGGGGGACAGCGGTGGCGCGCCGGAGGCGGTGCAGGACGGCGTCACCGGTTATGTGGTCGACGGCGGATCGGTCGAACACGTGGCGGCGCGGCTGGTCGGGCTGCTGAGCGACCCGGCGGCGGCTGCGGCAATGGGGGAGCGCGGGCGGGAGTGGGTCACCCGCGAGTGGTCGTGGGAGGCGGCGGTGGAGCGGTTGATGCGACTGTTCTGACCCTGGTCCGCGGCCGCGAAAAATGTTGAGGATGAACGCAAACGCGCCCGTGGATTTGCTTGAAACTGTCGGTGGCATCTGCCTATAATTCGAACAAATGTTCGAACCACCTCCTTCCGGCGACCCGGCGCGGGGGATGAACCCGCGTTGGCTGTTCGGGTCTGTCACCGAACGGCTGGAGTGGGTGCTCGAGCAGGAGCCGTCGGCGGACACGTGGGAGGCGTTGCTGCACCTCCAGCAGTGCACGTTGCAGCCCGCGGAGCGGATCCTGCTGGCCCTCGCTTGGGAGCGGCAGCACAACGCCGCCGGCGCGCGGATGCACAGTGCGGTTGCCGACGCGACGACAGTCGATGCGAGCGGGCCGGTCACCACTCTGCTGGAGGTCGAGTACGGCTTGGCGTCACGCCGGTCTGATCGCGCGGTGCAGAACCTCACCGCCTTCGCGCACCGGCTCGTCGAGTTGATGCCGGTCATGCACCGCATGATCGAGGTCGGCGATGCATCACTCGCTCACGCGCGCGTCCTCGACGACTTCTCGCTGGACCTCGACGAGGAGCAGACCGAACGGCTCGACTCCGAGGTGAGCCCGCAGGCCGCGACACTCTCGTTGCCGTCGTTCCGCCGCGCTGTTCGCAAGGCGGTCGCGGCGATCGACGCCGACGCCGCCAGGCGACGCCACGAGCGGGCGAAGAAGGAGCAGGCGGGAGCTCGGCTGATTCCGCAGCCCGACGGCATGACGATGCTCGGCGTGACGATGACGGCGCAGGACGGCGTACGCGCGTTGGCGGCGATCAACAAGGCGGCCGACAGGTTGCGTGTTCCGGATGACGAGCGCACCCACGGTGAGCGGCAGATCGAGGTGGTCCTCGACGCGGTTTGCAGTGATGGTGCGAGCGCGCCGGCGGCCGGGGAGGGGAAGCCCCGCCGCCGTCGCGGCACGGAGGTCGTCGCGACGATCGACCTGTTGTCGTTGCTGAAGTTGCGCGACGCGCCGGGCGAGCTCGCCGGTTATGGACCCGTGTCGGCAGACCAGGTCCGCGACATGCTCGCCGAGCCGGGTTCGACACTGCGTCGTCTCGTCTACGAGCCGGTCACCGGTGTCCTGCGTGACCTCGGCACCGCGCGCTATGAGCCGGACGATGCGATGCGCCGGCTGATCTGCGCGCGCGACGTGACCTGCCGCGCGCCGGGATGCACGCGCAACGCGGTGTGGTGCGACATCGAGCACTGCGACGCGTTCCCCTACGGGTCGACGTCGTGCGCGAACTGCGGCCTGATGTGCCGGCCGCACCACAACCTCAAGACCCACGACGGGTTCAGCTATGTGCGGCCCGACCCCGAGACCGGCGAGACCGTGTGGAAGACGCCACTCGGGTTCGTCTACCGGCAGTCGGCGGCGAGCTACACGGAGTCGGGAGCCGACCTCGGCGACACCGTCATCGAGCGCATGCCGTCGCCGCGCGGGTCAGTTCGTCCGATCGGACCCGGTGACGGTGGCCCGGCGCCGCCGGATGACTCGTAGTCGAACGTTCTCAGGCGGTCCGGGCGTGCCGGCCGGTGGCTGCTTGCTGTGGTTCGGGGATGACGATGGGCGCCGGCTTGGCGATCTCCTTCGGGAAGAGGCTGACCGACACTGCTTCGTCGTACGAGATGGAACCGTCAGCGACGAGCTGCGACAGCGACATCTCGAGCGTCTGCATGCCGTCCTGCTGACTCGTCACGAGGACGTTGCGCAGCTGGTTGGTCTTGCCCTCGCGGATGAGGTTGCGCACGGCACTGTTGGCGGTCATGACCTCGTACGCCGCGACGAGCCCCTCGCCGTTCTGGCGCGGGAGAAGGCGCTGGTAGCAGATACCGGAGAGGGTGTTGGCGAGCTGCACGCGGATCTGCGGTTGGTGCTCAGCCGGGAAGACGTCCACGATGCGGTCGAGCGCCTGGGCCACGTCGTTGGTGTGCAAGGTGGCGAAGACGAGGTGGCCGGTCTCGGCGATGGTGAGGGCGAACCGAATCGATTCGAGGTCACGCATTTCGCCGACGAGCAGGACATCGGGGTCCTCGCGAAGAGCACTACGCAGGGCGTTGGCGAACGACGCGGTGTCGTCACCGACCTCGCGCTGGTCGACCGCCGAGAGGGCGTGGTCGTGGACGTACTCGATCGGGTCCTCGATGGTGATGATGTGGACCCGGCGGTTGCGGTTGATGCCGTCGATGAGGCTGGCTAGGGTCGTGCTCTTGCCGCCGCCAGTCGGTCCGGTCACGAGAACGAGGCCGCGGCGTAGCTCGGCCCACTTCTGCACGGTCTCGGGAAGGCCGAGCCATTCGAACGACGGGATCTCGTGCGGGATCAGCCGCAATGCGACGGCCATGTTGCCGCGCTGCCGGTAGGCGTTGCCACGGATGCGGGCCTTGTCGCCCCACGTGAACGAAAAGTCGAGTTCGCGCTGCGTCTCGACCAGCGGCGGGCGGCCGGCGGCGGCGAGGACGGCGCTGAGCATCGACTCGGTGTCGGCTGCGGACAGCGGCTGGTCGCCGTTGAACGGCTGGAGGTCGCCGTTGCGCCGCATGAGCGGCGGGGCACCGGCCGTGAGCAGCAGGTCGGTCGCGCCGAGCTCCCAGAGGTTCTCGAGCAGGCGGTTGACCCGGGCATCGCCGACAGTCTTCTTCGCAGCCATGCCGAGAAGTTTGTCGGGCGAAAGAGGCCGCGAAAAGGCCTCCGGTGCAAGTGTGTCCGAACGGTTGAGCAAGGCCGTCGTCCCATTAGCCTGACCGCGTGCCGGGCCAGCAG
>JAFAQI010000342.1 GCA_019246495.1 Frankiales bacterium
CGGACTGTTCGTCGTCTTCACCCCGCTGTGCTCCGCGCTGCTGCTGCGCCGTCGGGTCGACCGATCGGCGTGGGTCGCGGTCGGGGTGGCCACCGTCGGGCTCGCGCTGCTCTCGCTCCGCGGGCTCACCGTCGGCACCGGCGAGGCGATCACCTTGCTGTGCGCGGTGTCGTTCGCGTTGCACATCGTCGGCCTCGGCGAGTGGTCGACGCCGCGGGACGCCTACGCGCTTGCCGTCGTCCAGCTCGCGACCGTCGCCGTCGTCACGATCGTCTGCGCCGCGCCGCAGTCGCTGGCGCCCCCACCGGACGCCGGCGTGTGGGGAGCGATCGCGCTCACGTCGATCGGCGCCACGGCACTCGGCTTCCTCGGCCAGACCTGGGCGCAGGCGCACCTGGCGCCCACGCGCGCCGCCGTCGTCATGACGATGGAGCCCGTGTTCGCCGGCATCTTCGGCGTCGCGGTCGGCGGCGACCGGCTCGGCGTCCGCACCGTGCTCGGCGCGCTCCTCGTCCTCGCGGCCATGTATCTCGTCGAGCTCGGACCACGGAAAGGCGCCGACGCAGCCGTCGGCCGGCTGGAGGTCTGAGCCGGTTTGAAAGACTGACCGCATGGTCGTGGTGATGGCGCCGGGCGCAACAGCCGAAGAGCTCGACGCCGTCGTCAAGACGGTGCAGGACGCGGGCGGCTCTGCATTCGTCAGCCGCGGCGTGCACCGCACGATCGTCGGACTCGTCGGTGACGTCGAGCAGTTCGAGACGCTCAACCTCCGCGCCTACCCCGGCGTCGTCGAGGTCGTCCGGATCTCCACCCCCTACAAGCTGGTGAGCCGCGAGAACCATCCGGCGATGTCGACCGTCACGGTGTCGGGAGTGCCCATCGGCCCGGACACGTTCACTCTCATCGCGGGGCCATGCGCGGTCGAGACGCCGGAGCAGACGCTCGAAGCAGCGAAGATGGCGAAGGCTGCCGGCGCAGCGCTGTTGCGCGGCGGCGCGTACAAGCCGCGGACATCGCCCTACGCATTCCAGGGACTCGGCGAGAAGGGCCTGCGCATCCTCGCCGACGTCAGGGGCGAGACCGGCCTTCCCGTGGTGACGGAGGTCGTCGACGCACACGACGTCGACACGGTGGCGTCGTACGCCGACATGCTCCAGATCGGCACTCGCAACATGCAGAACTTCGGCCTGCTACAAGCCGTCGGGTCGTCAGGCAAGCCGGTGATGCTCAAGCGCGGGATGAACGCGACGATCGAGGAGTGGCTGATGGCGGCGGAGTACGTCGCCCAGCGCGGGAACCTCGACATCGTGCTGTGCGAGCGCGGCATTCGAACGTTCGAGACCGCGACCCGCAACACTCTCGACATCAGCGCGGTGCCGGTCGTGCATGCGCTGTCACATCTGCCGGTCGTCGTCGACCCCTCACACTCCGGCGGCCGTCGTGACCTCGTCGTGCCGCTCTCGCGCGCGGCGATCGCCGTCGGCGCCGACGGCATCATCGTCGACGTCCACCCGGACCCGGGTGCGGCGTTGTGTGACGGCCCGCAGGCGCTCGTCGACGACGACCTCGACCAACTCGCCGCCTCGTGCCGAGACCTGCCGCCGATCGTCGGGCGAAAGCTCAGCTCGCCGCCGCGCTGACGAGCGCGCGTGACACAACGTCGATCGCCCGGTCGATCGCCGCGTCGTCGACATCGAGGTGAGTGACGAGACGCACCCGCCGCGGGCCGACGGCCGACACCAGCACGCCTTCAGCCCGGCACTGCGCGGCCAACGTCGCGGAGTCGAGCGAGGTGACGGTGAGGTCGAGCGGCACGATGTTGGTCTCGACGGCCGCCGCCTCGACAAGCCCGGGCACTGCATCGTCAAGCGCTGTCGCCAGCTGCTGCGCATGCGCGTGGTCCTCGGCAAGCCGCGAGATGTTGTGCTCCAGCGCGAACCGCCCCGCAGCTGCCAGCACGCCGGCCTGACGCATCCCGCCACCGAGCCGGCGCCGGATCGCCCGCGCCTCGGTCACCATGCCCTCATCGCTGATGACGACGACCGAGCCGATCGGCGCACCGAGCCCCTTGGACAGGCACACCGACAACGTGTCGAACAGCCCGCCGTACTCCGCCAGGGCGATGCCGCTCGCGACGTGCGCGTTCCAGATGCGCGCGCCGTCGCAGTGCAATGCCAGCCCGTACGCCGACGTCAACGCGCGGAGATCCTTCAGCAGGCCGATCGGGTAGACCGCGCCGCCACCGCGGTTGTGCGTCTGCTCGACGGCAACCGCCCGCGTGGGCACGGTGTGGTAGTTCTCCGGCCGCAGCTGCGGCTCGAGCGCCTCCGGCGTCAGCAGCCCGCGTTCCGCAACGAGCGTCCGCGTCTGCACGCCACCGTGCTGCGCCGCGCCGCCGCCCTCATAGCTGACGATGTGCGCGTCTGCGTCGCAGATCAACTCGTCTGCCGGCGGCACGATCAGCCGCACCGCGATCTGGTTGCCCATCGTGCCGCTCGGGACGAACAGCGCCGCCGGATGACCGAACAACGCGGCGACGTGCTCCTCGAGCGCGTTGACCGTCGGGTCCTCGCCATACACATCGTCGCCGACGTCCGCGTCGGCCATCGCCCGGCGCATGTCCGGACTCGGTCGAGTGACAGTGTCGCTACGGAGGTCGACGAGCTCGGGCACGTTGCGCGTCCTGTCAGTCGAAACGGTCAGTCGAACCTAAAGTAGCCGCGTGCCGCGTGAGGTGGTCGCTCTCGTCTCGGCCGACGACGTCGTCGCCGCCGTGCGCGTTCACGCCGACCGCGTGCACGACCTCCTGCGTCGCAGTGGCTGCGGCGCCGCAGAGTCCGTCGAGGTCTGCGAGTCCTACGCGTTCGCGCTCATCGACGCCCTGGTCAACGCACCCGAGACGGTCGGCGACATGGCGGGCTGGTGGTTCGGCCGCGCGCTCGAGCTCGGCCGCCGACTCGGTGGCTCGGCCGAGCCGGCCGACGTCCCCGCGAGCGTGCTGTCGGGCACGAGCGGCGAGGCGCAGGTCCGGGCGGCGCTCGCCACGCTGCCGGACCCGGAGCGCGCTGCCGTCATGCTGCGCGACGGCTACGACCTGCCGCCGGAAGCCGTCGCGGTCGCACTCGGCCGCAGTGTGGACGGTGCGGCGAACCTCGTCGCGTCCGGCCGGCTGCGGTTGCAGGCGGCGTACGACGACAGGCACCCCGCCGACCTCGCGGGTCACGTCGGCCGGACGCCCGCCGACATCGGGACGCTGGGCCGGCTCGCCGACGGTTCGCTCCCGCCGCCGAAGGTCCCGCCGCTCCGCCGCCACGTCAGCAGCTGTCACGCCTGCGAGGAGGTCGTCGAGGCGCAGGCGAAGGGGCGCCGGCTCGCCGCCGGGCTGCCGGTCATCGCGATGCCCGACGACGCGCGCGAGGCGATGATCGACCGCGTCGAGGAGCGGGCCGCAGCGGTCCTGCCGAGCGTCGACGAGGTGCTGCTCGCGGTCGAGGAGGAGCACGACGTCCAGCCAGCGATCTCGCCGGTCGCGGTCATCATCGCGGTCGTCCTCGCGCTGCTGCTCGGCATCGGCGTCGCGGCGATCGCCCACAACGGCGTCGGCGGCCAGGCGACGACGTTCGAGTCTCCGCCGCCATTGCCGAGCGGATCGGCCGCGTTTCCCGTGACGCCGACCCCACACCGGCATCGGCACTCCCCCAAGCCGAGCATCAGCGCTAGCCCGTCCGCGTCGCGGACGCCCAGCGCGACGCGGTCCGCTTCGGCGAGCGCGACACCGACGCCGACTCGGCCCGCTGTCCCGGCGTCGATCCACCTGAGCCCGACCCGCGGGCCACGCGGCACAGTCATCACGGTCACCGGCGCCGGCTGGACTCCGGGCGCATCGATCTCGGTGACCTACCGCGGTTCGCTCACCTCGTCACGGAGCTCGGCTGTCGCCGGCGCCGACGGCACGTTCTCGACGCAGGTCAACGCAAGCGGCGCGCTGCCCGGCACCTACACGGTCACCGCGACGGGCGGCGGCAAGTCGAGCTCCGCGACGTTCCGTCAGACCACTTAGCGCGAACGCCGTCAGCGTTCGTCCAACTCACCGCTCACGCAGCATCTCGGCGACGAGGAACGCGAGCTCGATCGCCTGTGTGGTGTTGAGCCGCGGGTCGCAGGCCGTCTCGTAGCGGCCACCGGCCAGGTCGGCGTCTGAGAGGTCGTCGGCACCGCCGAGGCACTCCGTGACGTCGTCGCCGGTCAGCTCGACATGCACGCCACCCGGCCACGTGCCGAGCGCGTGATGCACCTCGAAGAAGCCCCGCACCTCGTCGATCACGTCGTCGAAGTGCCGGGTCTTGTAACCGCTCGGCGTCGTCACCGTGTTGCCGTGCATCGGGTCGCACACCCACGTGACGAGCACTCCCTCGGCGCGCATCTTCTCGACGAGCGGCGGCAACAGGTCACGCACCCGTTGCGCGCCGAGCCGCGTGATGAACGTCAGCCGCCCCGGCACGCGATCCGGATCGAGTCGTTCGGCGAGCGCGACTGCGTCCTCCGGCGCTGCCGACGGCCCGAGCTTCACCCCGATCGGGTTGGCGATGCCGCGGGCGAACTCGACGTGCGCGCCGTCGAGCGACCGCGTCCGCTCGCCGATCCAGACCATGTGGGCCGACAGGTCGTACGACGCCTGGCGCTGGTCGTCGTACCGGGTCAGCGGACCTTCGTAGTCGAGCAGCAGTGCCTCGTGGCTGGCGAAGAACTCGACACCGTGCATCGACTGTTCGCGGTCGAGATCGATGCCGCACGCGCGCATGAACGCGAGCGCCCGGTCGATGTCACGCGCGACGCGCTCGTACCGCTGACCGGCCGGCGACCGGCGGACGAAGTCCTTGTTCCAGTCGTGCACCGCCCGCAGGTCGGCCAGACCGCCGCGGGTGTAGGCGCGCAGCAGGTTGAGCGTCGTGGCGCTGGCGGCGTAGGCCTTGAGCATCCGCGTCGGGTCCGGCACCCGCGCGTCCGGCGTCGGGGTGAGCTCGTTGACCGCGTCGCCGCGGTAGGACGGCAAGCCCGTGATGGCCTCGATGTCCGCGCTGCGCGGCTTCGCGAACTGGCCAGCCATGCGGCCGACCTTCACGACCGGAACGCTCGCGGCGTAGGTGAGCACGACCGCCATCTGCAGAATCGTGCGCAGCTTGTCCCGGACGGTGTCTGCGCTGACGCCGGCGAAGGTCTCGGCGCAGTCGCCGCCCTGGAGCAGGAAGGCCTCGCCACGGGCGACCGACGCGAGCCGGTCACGCAGCGTGTCGCACTCGTCCGGCACCACCAGCCCCGGCGAGGTGCTGAGCTCGCGCGTGACCGCCTGTACAGCAGCGGCGTCCGGCCACGCCGGCTGCTGCGCAGCCGGCCGCTCGCGACAGGTGTCGGTCACCTCTCCAGCCTAGGTCGGCGGGGACGATCCGAGCGGCAGAGAGGTGTTCGTCACAGCGGTGCCGGGTATGTCCGGTAATGACCGATTCTCACTCACGCAACCAGCAGAGGAGAGCACTCATGG
>JAFAQI010000346.1 GCA_019246495.1 Frankiales bacterium
GCGGCGGCACCCGAGCTGGGGGCGCGTGTGGCGGCGGGCGCGGTCGTGGCGCCGCCGTAGACGATCGTGGCGACCACGACCGACGCGGTCAGGAGCGCGCGCTGCCACCGTCCCCCGCTCACGCGGCGAGTCTGGCATGCGGCCCACCGTGTGCGCACACTTTTGTGTGCGATCGCTCACGCTGCGTGCAGTGATTAGATCCCCTTCGACGGATCGGATCAGATAACAGAGGGGAGCAGGTCATGCAGCTGTCTACGCGAACGCTCGGCCGCGCCGCGGTCGGGCTCGCGATGGGGGGGCTCGTTGTCACGGGGGTGCCCGCCGCGATCGCAGCGCCACACACGGCGCCGGGAACGACGATCACCGTCGCGATCACCCGGCACAACGTCTACGTCGACGGACCAACGACGTTCCCGGCCGGCCGGCTCAACGTCACCCTTGACTCAGGTCGCAAGAACGGCGCGACGTACGCCGTTGTCGGCTTCAAGACTGGCTACACGTTCCACGACTTCCGCCACGACCTCGGGATCGCTTTCCAGAACCTCTTCGCGCCGAACGGCAACACCAAGAAGGGTCTGAAATACCTGAACAAGGCGATCAACCACTCGTCCGGTTACGGCGGTTACCACGCGGACGGGCTCGGTGAGTCCAAGAGCACGCTCCTGCTCACCACGCCGGGCCAGTACACGCTGTTCGACAACTCCGGCAACCTCCCGAAGCGGCCGGTGACGCTTACCGTCACCGCTCCGGTCGGCCCGCAGACGCTGGCCAAGGCGCCGACGGTCATCGCGAAGACCAACCGCCGGTTCGCTGGACCGAAGGTCCTGCCGCGCAAGGGGATCATCGGCTTCCGCAACAACTCGACGGAGTCACCGCACTTCCTGATCCTCCAGCACATCAAGGAAGGCACGACGAAGAAGCAGATCCGCCAGGGTCTGCAGAGCAACAGCCAGCCGTCGTGGTTGCTGCCGGAGTCCACGGAGACCGACGTCGTGTCGCACGGTAACGAGATCCGCATTCACGTGAATCTGCCCAAGGGCGAGTACGTCGAGATGTGCTTCTTCCCGGACCCCCAGACCGGGATGCCACACGCGCTGATGGGGATGTTCCGCATCGTTCACCTGAAGTAAGCAGCGACCAGCAGTTGCGTCGAGGCCGGCGGGTTCTCCCGCCGGCCTCGCGCATGTGTCGGGTGGATCGGCAAGATGGTCGGGTGGGCGACGACGTGACGATCACCGACAACACGGCAGAGCACCGCTTCGAGATCCGGCTCGACGGATCGCTTGCCGGCTTCGCCGACTATCACGACCGCGGCACTCACCGGCGCGTGTTCACGCACACCGAGATCGACCCGGCGTACGAGGGCCACGGACTGGGGTCGCGGCTGGTCCGGTTCGTGCTCGACGACGCGCGCAGCCGCGGGCTCGACGTGATCCCGGTGTGCCCGTTCGTCCGGTCGTGGCTGGAGAGCAACCCGGACTACGTCGACCTCGTGCCGGCGGACGAACGCGGACAATTCGGCCTCGACGCCGCTGCGACGTCCAACTAGAGCAGGCGGCGGCGCGGAACACCGGTCAAGCCGGAGGTCGGTGCGGTCGACAGTGCAGGTGTGCCTCCCAGACGGCACGGGAAGGACAGCACCATGCATGACGACGACTACGGCCCCTGGGACGACTGACTAGGTCAGGCCGCAGCGGTCGCGAGCGGCAGCAGGTTGCCCTGCTTGTCGACCTGGCACAGCCGCCGCCAACCCCGCGGCACCTTGCCGATGAGCTCAGGTGCTGCGCCGAGCACGGTCTTGAGAACCGGGCGCATCGCTTCCGCGAGGAAGTCTTTGTGATGCTGGCTTCGTGCGACCGCGCGCGCGGTGCGGTGCATCGGCAGACCGGCCTCTGCATAGATCCCCGGATGCGTCAGTTGCGTCTCGACCATCAGCCGGGTGAGGTGTGGCGCGACGCGGCGGACGAGCCAGCGCTCGTGCCGCGGCCGGCGTGACCACAGCTCCGGCAGCACCATGCGGCCGAACGCGAGGTGTCGCGCCTCCTCCTCGCGGTGGTACCGGTTCACGCGGCGCAGGTAGTCGTCGGTGTCGGGATGCTCGACCGCTCGCTTCTGCAACAGGTCGGGGATCTCTTCGCCGGCGAGCACCATCGTGAATAGCAGCAACGGGTTGCTCGCGGTCACCCGATAGAGCCACGCGCCAACCTTGCGGTTGATGCCGCGGTTGAACGGGTTGCGCGCCTTCGGCTGGAGCTGCCCGACCATGCGGACGAACAGCCGTGAGTGCCGGGTCTCCTCGCCGACCTCGTGCAGCAGATATGTGATGCGCGGATCGGTCACGTCGCGCCATGTCGTGAGCATCAGACCGAAGCCGGCCATCAGTGCGGACTCA
>JAFAQI010000354.1 GCA_019246495.1 Frankiales bacterium
TCGACCATCGCGACGAGGTCGGGCGTCGCCTCGAGGATCTCGCCGAACCGGCGCAGCTCGCCGATCGCCGTCGTCTCCTCTGTCACGTCGACGGTCGAGCCGACCCAGCTCGAGACCTCGCCGTCGTTGTCGAGCAATGGCCGGGCGTCGACGTGCACCCAGCGGACCGCGCCGTCGGTCATGCGCCTGATGCGGAACGTCACGTGCACGTCGGCTTTGGCCTCGCGACCCTTCGACCACTCGGTCGACAGGTGCGGCAGGTCTTCGTCGTACACGACCCAGGTGCGTGGCTCGCCGGGTGCCTGCGTGACGTCGCCGGTGATCTCCGTGAGCCGCGGGTTGACGTAGAGCCGCCGGCCCGCGGCGTCGACGTGGAAGATGCCGGCCGGCACGGTCTCGGCGAGCTGGCGGAGGCGGGCCTCGCTCTCGGCGAGCTGCGCGCTGGTCGCGGCGAGGCGGCGGCGATCCCGTCGGTTGATCCAGAGCAGTGCCGTGACGAAGGCGAGCGCGACCAAAGCGGACACCGCGACGATGACGGATGACGCGTTGACAGCGCTGTCCGCCACCACTCGCGGCGCCGCGATCGTGGTGATCGCGTGCATGCTTCGCCCTCGGGTCGCCGTTAGGTGGTCGGTGACGTGCACCGGCGCGGCCTGGTGGGCCGCGCCGCTGCGCTGTCGCAGCGTAAGGGCCTAGAACGGCGCTCGGCGCGATCTTCCCCGCATTTGGTCCGGGGTGACTAGAGCGTGTTGCGCCCGGAAGTCGCGAATGCCCGAAATGCCGTCCTCAAGACACCCCCGCATGCCTCCCGACAACTCAGGAGTCACTAGATTCCCGCGTCGGACACAAGAGGACATTTCGCCATGGACGGGTACGCCGCACTTGCGCCGGTCATGCCGGCGCTGCGCCGGGCCGTCCGGTCGCCTCTGGCAGTTGTTGTCCTGGTCGTCGCGCTCGGCTTCTCCTCCCTCGCCGCGGTCTCGGCCGCGACCGCCAAGGTCGCGCGGTCGACGACCTGCGCGGTCATCAGCCAGGGCGCGACCGGCCCGGCGGTGAAGACGATCCAGACCGCGGTCAAGGCCGACGCCGACGGCGACTTCGGCCCGCTGACCAAGGCCGCGGTGACGAAGTGGCAGAAGCGTCATCACGTCGCGCAGACCGGCGCTGTCGACGCGGCGACCTGGGCCGCGTTGCCCGTCGCCGTACGGCAGTCCGCTTGCTCGCAGCAGGTTCACGGGTCGGGCGCCGCCGCGACATGCGCGCACCTGTCGTCCGGGTCGAGCGGCCCGGCGGTCGAGGTGCTCCAGAAGGCGTTGAGGGTGACGGCCGACGGCGCGTTCGGCCCGCAGACGGCGTCGGCGGTGAAGGCGGCGCAGACCAAGGCGAAGCTGACCGCGTCGGGTGTCGTCGGGGTCGCGACGTGGGCGGCGCTCGGGCTGACCGGCACTCCGGTGTGCGTCGCGCAGCCGAAGCACAAGCTGACCGCGGACGAGAAGGCACAGCAGCAGGTGCGGGCGGAGGTAGTCCGGCTCGCGGCCGAGCTGCTCGACCAGACCGGCGAGTCGAAGGACCCGGTCGCGTTGCAGGCGCTGGCGTTCGCGCACAAGCAGAAGGGCAAGCCCTATCAGTGGGGCGGCACCGGGCCGAAGTCCTACGACTGCTCCGGGCTGGTGCTGGCGTCGTATCTGCACGCAGGCATCACGTTGCCGCGGGTGGCGGCGGACCAGTACGGCGCCGGGCCGACCGTGCCGCTCAACGAGGCGCAGCAGGGTGACCTCTTGTTCTATGCGAGTGACGTCACCAAGCCGTCGACGATCTATCACGTCGTCATATATGACGGCGGCGGCCAGATCTTCGACGCGCCCTACACGGGTGCGTTCCTCGGGACGCGGCCGCTGTGGACGACGAACCTGCTGCCGGTCGCGGTCCGGCCGGCCGCGCTGCTGAGGCTGCCGGTGACCGTGGGGTCGACGGGCGGGACGGTGGCGCAGCTCCAGCAGCTGCTCGACCGGCACGGCGCCTCGATGCCGGTGACTGGTGGCTATGGCCCGCAGACGCAGAGCGCGGTGCAGTCGTGGAAGACGGCGCACGGGCTGAAGGCCACGCCGCACGTCGGCAAGACCGTGTGGCTCGAGATGTCCTGGTGGAAGTACGCCAAGCCGGTGACTGCAAAGCCCGCGAAGCCCAGCAAGCACAGCAAGTCCTGAACTTCCCGGCGGCGGCTGTGCTGCGGGCCGCCGTACCGGGTTGGTGATCTTCTCCGTTCGCTAACGGGCGCTTGGATTGGCCTTTCAGGGCCGTTTTGCCGAACGGAGAAGATCGATTCGGCGTACGCCGCGCTCCGCCGCGTCCATGAAGCGCTCGCGGAAGAGCTCGTCCGGCGCGTGTGCCTGCCGCCAGGTCCAGCGGATCACCTCGTGCCGCTCACTGACGGCAGTCTGCCGCTGGTGCTCGTCGTAGAGGTCGTCGACCGTCTGGTACTTGCCGCGGCCGTCGACCTCGCCGGCGAGCCGGAACTGCTCCCAGTAGAAGTCGGCGCGCTTGTCGCCCTCGGAGGTCGGCAGCCAGACCTGGAGCTCCGGCACCGGGAGGCCGATCTGGATGATCCGGCCGCGGGTGAAGCTCTCGGCGGGTGACTCCGACCGGCCGTCGGCGTAGCGCACGACGACCATGGCCGCCCGGCCGCCCGGCCAGCCCGACTGCTGCGCCAGCGCTTCTTTGAGCGCCTCGCGCGGGAGGCCGGCGCGCAGTGCCGCGTCCGCGGTGATCAGAGCCTCGGGCAGCGGCCGCTCACGCGCGATGTCGAGGACGGTCCGGGCGACCGACGTCATCACGAGGCCGCCGCGAACCACGATCTCCGCCGGGTCCAGGCCGGCGACCGCGACGCGGGTCCGGTGGTCGTTACGCCGGGCGCCCTCAGGCCGAGTCAGCCGGACGCGGTCCGGCACTGCGTAAGTCGGCAGGCCCTGGCCGAGCGCTGCGGACTCATGGCTCAGCACCACGGCGCCGGTGTGCCGGGCGAGCGATCGTGCGGCGACTGCCAGGTGCTCGCGGCGGCGTGCGGCGTGGTCCGGCGTACGGCGGGGCTGGTCGGTGACCGGCGTACGGCGGGGCTGGTCGGGGACCGAGGTCCGGCGAGGGGCTGGCACCCTGCTCAGCCTGTGGCCGGAGACCGCCATCCGCCTCGCCAACGATCGGGGTTGTGAACGCCCTAGGGGCTGGGGATTTTTGGGGTGTTCCGGGCAGCGAGTCGCACACCGGACTGCTCGGAGGGTTCGAAGGTGTTCCCGCGCGGGTATGCGCCAACTACCATCAGTGTGCGGTCAAGCCGGGTGCCGCGTGGCTTGGACCGTGCCGAGGTCGGGGGAACGCACCACTCGGAGGTTCGGCCATGGTCACCCGCGGGCTGCAGCAGCGCCTGACGCTGCCGCCTGCCCCGGACTCTGCCCGCACCGCGCGCCGCTTTGTCTGCGAGGTGCTGCAAGCCGCCCGGGCCGACGGGTTCGCTGACACCGCCGCGCTGCTGACCTCCGAGCTTGTGACCAACGGCATCGTCCACGCCCACACCGACCTCGGCCTCCTCGTCGAGGCGACGTCGACCTGGGTCCGGGTCGAGGTCCTCGACGGCAACCCGCACCTGCCGATCCGCCGCGACTACGACGAAAACGCCACGACCGGCCGCGGCCTCGAGATGGTCGAGCTGCTGGCCGACGACTTCGGTGTCGACCCGCTCGAGGACGACGGCAAGCGCGTGTGGTTCCGGCTCGGGGTGGCCCCGGGTACGCCGACGACCCCCGCGCCGGCCGAGCCGGACCTGGCCGGCAAGACGACCACGATCCACCTGAAGAGCCTGCCGGTGGCGCTCTACATTGCCTGGCAGGAGCACGCCGACGCACTGCTCCGCGACGCGACGCTGGCGGCGTTCGACGAGCGCAAGCCGACCGAGCACGCGGACTATCCGATGGCCGGCCGGGCGCTCACCGCGCTCGCCGAGGCCGCGGGCGAGATCTTCCGGCTGCGAGATGAGGACGTCGCGGTCGCCGACGTCGACCTGGCTATTGCCAGCGACGCGGTGCCGTGGTTCCCGATCCTGCGCGAGCTGCTCAAGGCCGCGACGGAGATGTCCCGCGCGGGCACGTTGCTCGTGCCGCCGTCGCTGCCGGAGATCGTCGGCGTGCGGAACTGGATCTGTGACGAGGTCGCCCGGCAGTCCGCGGGTCTGCCGCCGACGCCGTGGATGGCTTACGAGCTCGACGAGACGGTGCCGCTCACCGTGTCGGCGGAGACGCTTGCCGAGATCCGCGAGTCCACGGCCGCGGTGATCGCGTGCGACGCGGCGAACCGGATCGTCGCCATGAGTCAGTCGGCGGTCGAGCTGCTCGGCTGGACCTCGCCGGAGGAGCTCGAGGGG
>JAFAQI010000020.1 GCA_019246495.1 Frankiales bacterium
CGAGGTGCACGCGAAACAGCAGGTGGTCGGGTGCATCCAAGGCGTCGCGGACCCACGCCTTGATCGGCGTCACGTGCGAGACGACGACGACCGTGCCGCCGGAGTGGGAGGCGACGACTCGAGCCCGCGCCGCGCGCACCCGGGCAAAGGTGGCGAGGAACGACTCACCACCGGGCGGTGCGATCGCCGGATCGGCGCGCCAGGCGGCGAGCTCGGCCGGCCACTCGTCGGCGATCTCGGCGAACGTCCGCCCCTCCCAGACACCGAAGTCGGTCTCGGCGAGATCCGGCTCTACGACGAGATCGACGCCGCACGCCTTGGCGACCGCTTCGGCGGTCTGTTGCGCACGTTGCCGCGGTGACGTGACGACCGCCGTCACGCCGGCCGCGGCAAGCCGGGCTGCGGCGGCTTCGGCCTGTTGCCGTCCACGCTCGGTCAGCTCGGGGTCGCCGCTGCCGCTGAACCGCTTCTCGACCGACAGCGGCGTTTCACCGTGTCGCAGCAACCAGGTGGTCGTCGCGCGGCCGCGCGGTGCGCCCCAGCCGACGCGACTGCTTGTCGCCGCGGACGCCGCAGTCTCAGCCGTTGCCACGTCAGCGGAAACACGCCCTGCCGGCGCCGGGTCCGCGCGACTCGATGCGGTCCACACCCGGCCGGCCGCGGCCGCATCCATTGCCTCGTTGGCGAGCCGATCGGCGTGGCTGTTGAACTCACGTCGTACGTGCACGAAGCGCACCCGCGGAAGCCGGCGGACCAGCGCTGCCGCCTCCGATGCGAGTGGCTTCATCGCTTCGTGCTTGACCTTCCAGACACTCGACATCTGGTTGACGACGAGCAGCGAGTCCATTCGCACCTCGACGTCGTCGGCGCCGAGTTCGAGCGCGGCTTCGAGACCCGCGATGAGACCGCGATATTCGGCGACGTTGTTGCTCGCGACTCCGATGCTCGCGGCGACCTCGCGCAAGACTTCACCGGTGGCCGCGTCGCGCACGAGTGCGCCATAGCCAGCCGGCCCCGGATTGCCTCGCGAACCACCGTCTGCCTCGACGATGACGCTGCGACTCATCCGCGCTCCGCGACGTCGTACGGCGGGGTCGTCACAGCCCGGATTCGGCCGTCCGCACGAGGATGCGGCGGCACTCCTCGCAACGCAGGACGTCGTCCGGGTCGGCGTCGCGCAACCGGTTGAGGTCAGTGGTGTTGAGCTGCAGGTGACAGCCCTCGCAACGCCCGCGATGCAGGGCCGCGGCACCGATACCCGACGACGACGCGCGCACCTTCTCGTACAGCGCGACCAGGTCTTCGGGGAGTGACGCGGCGAGGTCCTTGCGCTGCGTCACTGTCTTCTCGGCCTCCGCGTCGATCTCGGCCCAGGTCGTGTCCCGGCGTTGCTCGGCTGCGACGAGGTCGGCCGCAGCCTGCTCGCGTTCCTGCTGGATCTCGGTCACGCGCTGCTGGACGGCCTCGCGCCGCTCCATCACTTCGAGCTCGACATCCTCGAGCTCGCTCTGGCGGCGACGCAGCGACTCGATCTCCGACTGAAGACTCTCCAGCTCGCGCGGCGACCCGACCTGACCGGCCTCGAGGCGCTGCTGGTCGCGTTGCGTCCGGGTGCGCACCTGCTCGACGTCGGCGTCCACCTTGGCCTGCTCCCGACCGAGGTCGCGGTCCTCGGTCTCGAGCAGCACGATGTCGCCGCCGAGCTTGTCGACGCGCGCCGTCAGCTCCTCGATCTGCGCGAGCTCCGGCAACGTGCGACGCCGGTGCGCGAGCCGGTCGAGGGACGAGTCGAGAGCCTGGAGGTCGAGCAGGCGCAGCTGGTCGTCGGGAGCGGCTTTCACAGTTCCTTCTGGTGAGCGTGCACGGTCCACGGGTCGGTGACGATGCGGGAGACGGTCGCCTCCACCGTATCCGTCCCTCGTTCGCCGTCGCCGGTCGTCAGGTAGGCCGCCACCTGCTCGAGCCATGGCCACTCGGTCGCCCAGTGCGCGGCGTCGACCAACGCGACGACGTGGTCCTCGATCGTCTCGGAGGTCGCGTGGTGCTTCAGGTCGGCTGTGACGAGCACGTCGGCGCCGGCTCGGGCGGCTGTGACCGCCAGGTCACCGCCGGACCCGCCGCAGACCGCGACGGTTCGCACCGGTCGCCGTTGGTCGCCCGCGGCCCTGACTCCCCAGGCCGTCTCCGGCAGCGACCGCGCGACATGTGCGGTGAACTCGCTTAGGGTCATCGGCTCAGCCAGCTCGCCGACCCGGCCGAGTCCGCGGCTGCCCGGCGGTGCGGCGAGCTCGATGACGTCGTACGCCGGTTCCTCGTAGGGGTGAGCGTCGAGGAGAGCACGGACGACGGCGCTGCGGCGAGCACGCGGCGCGACCATCTCAACGCGCACCTCCGGCGTGCGCGTCACCTCACCCGGCCGGCCGACCGTCGGGTTGGTGCCGGCACCGGCGCGGAACGTGCCGGCACCCTCGACGAGAAACGCGCAGCGGTCATAGTGGCCGATCGTGCCGGCGCCGGCCACGGCCAGCGCATCGAGCAACCGGTCGACGTCGGCCGCCGGCACGAACGTCACCACCTTGTCGACCGGCTCGGCCGCGCCAGGACGAAGCGGTCGGAGGTCACGCAGGCCGAGCGCACCGGCCAGCGCGTCACTGACGCCCGGGTCGGCCACGTCGGCGTTGGTGTGCGCGACGAAGAGGCCGCAACCAGCCGCGAGCAGACGGTGTACGACACGGCCCTTCGCCGTCGTCGCCGCGACCGATGTCGTCCCGCCGAGAAACAGCGGGTGGTGCGTCACGAGCAGCTGTGCCCCGGCCGTGATCGCCTCCTCCGCGACAGCGAGTACGGGATCGACCGCGAGGTGCACGCGCCGTACGTCGGTGTCGGGGTCTCCGCAGACCAGCCCGACCGCGTCCCACGGCTCGGCCCAGCGCGGGTCGTAACGCCCTTCCAGCGCAGCGACGACCTCGCCCAAGCTCGGCACGATCGCGACCCTAGTGCGCTCTGGGAGTCCGAGTGCGGAGCGACCGGGTCAGCTCGCGACCGTCTCCCGGCCGCCGACGTGCACCGGCTCGAGGTCCTCCGGCTCATCGATCATCACGCTCTCGAGATAGCGGCGGATCGACAGCGCGACCGCCGCGCCCTCGCCGGCCGCCGAC
>JAFAQI010000306.1 GCA_019246495.1 Frankiales bacterium
CAACAGCTCGCGAGCACGTGCGATCTGCTCCGGCCCGACCTCTGCTTCGGCGACCCCGTCGGTCGTCATCGCGACACCGCCCCGGACGCGGCACCGTCCGTGCCACGCGAGGCGAGCGACCCGGAGCCGAACGCGAGAACTGCCGCGGACAGTCCGTGCACGTGGTTACGCCCGCCGACCGGCCCGATCTCGCCCGCCGCAAAGAATCCCGCGACGTGATCGACCGCAAGTCCACGGCGTACGGCGAGGACGTCGTGGTCGGCAGAGGTGAAGAGCCCGGCCCCACGACCGTTGCACGAGAACAGCAACGCGCCTTCCACCGTGTCGAGATCACCCGCCTCGCGCAGCCGGATCAACGACGTCCGCAGGTCGTCGTCCGCCGCCGCCGCGTCGCGGATCTGAAGCTGCACGGTGCGGCCCACGTCGACCAGATCACCGATCACGACACCGCGGCGGATGTCGTCCGTGCCGGCGATGCCGCGCACCAGGAAGTCACCGCGCCCATGCTCGTCGGCGTACTCGTCCATCGCGAGACCGATCTGGAGACCGGCGGTGGCGAGCGCCTGGGTGTCGGGGTCCAGCTCCGCGAGAATCGCCTCGAGCTTGTCGAGTGCGGGCATCCCCGCAAGCTCGAGTACGACGTTGCCGTCCGCGGCAGTCACCGTCATCGGCGGCCCGACCGGCCGGCAGCCCTGACTCACGAGCCATCGCGCGCCGACCGGACCGCCGAGCACGACACCGACCGCGCCGCGCTCAACGATGTCACCGTCGACGAGCAGCCGGGTCGAGCCGCGGCCGCGCAGGCCGCTCGCCAGACCGCCGAGGAGCGGCAGCCCCGGCAGTGCATCGTTCGAACGCTCCACGAAGCCGTCGACCGGAAACGACCACGGGTCGGCGAGAAGCACGACCACCGCGTCGTCCGGTTGCGGTTCCGGCATTCCGACGACGGCCATGCCCGCCTCCGCGGGCATCACCTCGAGGTGGAACGCGCGTACGCGGACGTCCGGCAGGACACCGCACCACACCGAGACCGCGCTCGTCGCTTCCACAGCTCGCCCGGCACCGATGACGCCCGCGGCACTGCCGCCGAGCGTCGCCGCGGCGCCGGTCATCGCCGACGCCCGCGCCAGAGCGGACGAGACCTCGCCGGGGTCGGCGCCACAGACGAAGACCGTCGCGAGATCCGGCGTCCGGCCGGCCAACGGCTCGAGCGCCTGCGCAACCGCCAGCTCCGCGGCCCGGACGAGATCGGCTGCCGAGGCGAACCCGTCCCCGAAACGACTCACGCCGACATCCTGCCCCGCCAGCGGAATGAATGCCCGGATGGCTCCACCGGCATGAGCGGAGTTGGCGCAGATGGGCGCCCGACCGCGCGCGACGTAACGTGGGGCGATGAGCGCCCCTGACCCCGTTGCCGCACGACCGGCCACCCTCGGTGAGCTGCGCGCCGCCGGCCACTCCCATCGCTCGGTCAAGGCCGAGCTCCGCGACAACCTGCTCGCCCGGATGCGATCCGGCGACGAGCGCTTTCCCGGCATCGTCGGCTTCGACGAGACCGTGCTGCCGCAGGTCGAACGCGCGCTGCTCGCCGGTCACGACATCGTGCTGCTAGGCGAGCGCGGTCAGGGCAAGACGCGGCTCATCCGCACGATCGTGCAGCTGCTCGACGAGTGGACACCGGTGGTTGCCGGCTGCGAGATCAACGACCATCCCTACGAACCGGTGTGCGTCCGCTGCCGCCGCGTCGTGAGTGAGCGCGGTGACAGCACACCGGTCGCGTGGAAGCACCGCGACGACCGCTACGCCGAAAAGCTCGCGACTCCCGACGTGTCGGTCGGCGACCTCATCGGTGACGTCGACCCGATCAAGGTCGCGGAAGGCCGCGTTCTCGGTGACCCGGAGACCGTGCACTACGGACTCGTTCCGAGGACCAACCGCGGCATCGTCGCGATCAACGAGCTGCCGGACCTCGCCGAACGGATCCAAGTCGCGTTGCTCAACGTGCTCGAGGAACGGGACGTGCAGGTGCGCGGTTACACGCTGCGGTTGCCGCTCGACGTGTTGCTCGTCGCGTCC
>JAFAQI010000519.1 GCA_019246495.1 Frankiales bacterium
CGATCGTCCACGCAACGAGTGGCCCGTGTCTGCAGCAAAACCTCGTCGCGCTGCTCGAGGGTGCTGCATGAGCGGGAATCGGGTCGCGGTCGTCGGCGTCGGTCAGACCAAGTACGCCGCCAAGCGCCAGGACGTCTCGATCGCAGGTCTGGTGCGGGAGGCGGCCAAGCGCGCGCTCGACGATGCGGGCATGACCTGGAGCGACATCGACGCCGTCGTGATCGGCAAAGCGCCGGACATGTTCGAAGGCGTCATGATGCCGGAGCTCTACCTCGCGGACGCGCTCGGCGCGGTCGGCAAGCCGATGATCCGCGTGCACACCGCGGGCAGCGTCGGCGGTTCGACCGGCGTGATGGCGACGCATCTCGTGTCCAGCGGTGCACACAAGCGGGTCCTGGTCGTCTGCTTCGAGAAGCAGAGCGAGTCCAACGCGACGTGGGCGCTGTCGATCCGGTTGCCGTTCACCGGGGGCAATGTGACCGGCGCCGGCGGCTACTTCGCGCCCGTCATCCGCGCCTACATGCGGCGCGCGAACGCCCCGGACCACATCGGCATCAAGGTCGCGGTCAAGGACCGGCTCAACGCCTTGAAGAACCCATACGCGCACCTGCAGATCCCGGACATCACCGAAGACACCGTGCGCGAGTCGCCGATGCTGTGGGACCCGATTCGCTATCTCGAGACGTGCCCGTCGAGTGACGGCGCTTGTGCCGTCGTACTCGCCGACGAGGACACCGCGCAAGGCACGCCCAACCCACCGGCCTGGATTCACGGCACGGCGGTGCGGAGCGAGCCGACGATGGGCGCGGGCCGTGACGTCGTCAACCCGCATGCCGGGCGCGACTGCGCGAAAGACGTCTATGCGCAGGCCGGCATCACCGACCCGAGGCGCGACCTCGACTGTGCCGAGATCTACGTGCCGTTCTCCTGGTACGAGCCGATGTGGATGGAGAACCTCGGCTTCGCTGAGGAGGGCGCCGGCTGGAAGATGGTCGACGACGGCTCGACCGCGTTCGACGGTGACATCCCGATCAACCCGTCCGGCGGCGTGCTGTCGTCCAACCCGATCGGTGCGTCCGGCATGTGCCGGTTCGCCGAGGCTGCGCTGCAGGTGCGCGGGATGGCCGGTGAGCACCAGGTCGACGGCGCTCGTAAGGCACTCGGCCATGCGTACGGCGGCGGCGCCCAGTTCTTCGCCATGTGGATCGTCGGAAGCGAGAAACCCGAATGAGCAGGCTCGACGGCAAGGTTGCGCTCGTCACCGGCGGCGCGCGTGGCATGGGAGCGGCGGCCGTCCGCCGGTTGCATGCGGAAGGCGCGAGCGTCGTCGCCGCCGACGTGCTCGACGATGACGGCAAGGCTCTCGCTGACTCCTTGGGTGACCGGGTGCGTTTCGTGCATCTCGATGTCACGAGCGAGGAGGAGTGGCAGGACGTCGTCGCGCAGACCGAGCGCGAGCTCGGCAAGATCGACGTACTGGTCAACAACGCCGGCATCCTGCGGTTCAACGCGATCGCCGACACTCCGCTCGACGAGTTCCGTCAGGTCGTCGACGTCAACCTGGTCGGTGTGTTCCTCGGCATGAAGACCGCGATCCCGGCGCTGAAGCGTGCCGGCGGTGGCTCGATTGTCAACATCTCGTCGACTGAGGGTCTCGGCGGCACGGTCTTCTGCGGTGCCTATACGGCGAGCAAGTTCGCCGTACGCGGCATCACCAAGGTCGCCGCGATCGAATACGGCGCCGACAAGATCCGCGTCAACTCCGTGCATCCGGGCGGCATCGACACCCCGATGACTCGGGCGGTGATGGACGAGGAAGGGCGCAAGTACGTCGCAAAGAAGGTGGCCGGCCTCAAGCGGATGGGCGAGGCGGACGAGGTCGCATCGGTCGTCGCGTTCCTCGCGAGCGACGACTCGTCGTACTGCACCGGTGCCGAGTTCGTCGTTGACGGCGGGGTCACCGCCAGCGCCGGGTTCTGAGTCGACGGGCTGAGGGGACAAAAGATGCGCATCGCCTACACCGACGACCAGATCGAGCTGCGCGACGAGCTTCGTGCCTACTTCTCGCAGCTTGTCACGCCCGAGGTCGCCGCCGAGATGGCACAGGGCGAGATGGGCGGCAAGAAGTGCCTCGAGGCCGTCGCGCAGATGGGCTCTGACGGCTGGCTCGGCGTCGGCTGGCCGACGGAGTACGGCGGCCGCGGCTTCGGCCCGATGGAGCAGTTCATCTTCTACGACGAGGCGCAGCGCGCCGGCGCACCGGTGCCGTTCCTCACGATCAACACCGTCGGTCCGGCGCTCATGCAGTTCGCGTCCGACGAGGTGAAGAACGAGATCCTGCCGCGCATCCTCAAGGGCAAGTGCTTCTTCTCCATCGGCTACTCCGAGCCGCAAGCCGGCACCGACCTGGCGTCGCTCAAGACGCGCGCGTTGCGCGACGGAGACGAGTGGGTCATCAACGGCCAGAAGATCTACACGAGCCTGACGGACCACGCCGACTACATCTGGCTCGCCTGCCGCACCAATCCCGACGCCGGCAAGCACAAGGGCATCAGCATCATCCTCGTGCCGACCACGTCGGAAGGGTTCTCCTACACGCCGATCCGCACGATCGGTGACGCCACCACCTACGCGACCTACTACCAGGACGTGCGGGTGCCGGTGACCAACACCGTCGGCGAGATCGACGGCGGCTGGACGGTCATCACGACGCAGCTCAACTACGAGCGAATCTCGCTCGCGTCGCCGGCGGTGCTCGAGCGCAACTACCTCGACACGAGGCGGTGGGCGCAGGAGACCAAGTTGCCGGACGGCCGCCGGGTCATCGACCAGGAGTGGGTGCAGACGCACCTCGCCAAGGTGCACGCGCGGCTCGAAGCGCTGCGGCTGCTCAACTGGAAGAACATCTGGCAGGACAGTGTCGGCAAGGTCAACATCGCCGACTCGTCCGGCGTGAAGGTCTATGGCACGACCACCTACTGCGAGTGCTACGGCCTGCTGCTCGAGGTGCTCGGCGGCAACGGCATTCTCAAGCGCACGTCACCGGGCTCGGTGCTCAACGGGCGGGTCGAACGCGCTTATCGCGGGACGCTGATCCTCACGTTCGGCGGCGGCACCAACGAGATCCAGCGCGACCTCATCGCCATCTTCGGCCTCGGCATGCCCCGATCGCTGCGGTAGGAGCAACAGTGGACTTCTCGATCACCGACGACCAGCGGTCGTTGCGAGACCTCGCCCGGCAGATCCTCGCCGAGCAGGTGACGCACGACCACCTCAAGTCACTCGAAGCGGCGGCGCACGAGACCGGACGCTGGTCGGTCTTCGACCGCGACCTCTGGCGGCGCCTCGCCGACGCGGGCATCACCGGCATTGCCGTGCCCGAGGAGCACGGCGGCGCGGGGCTCGGCTTCCTCGAGCTCGGGCTTGTGCTCGAGCAGATCGGCCGAACGGTCGCGCCGGTGCCGGCGGTCGCCACGCTCGTCACCGCCTACGTGCTCGGGCAGGCGAAGGCCGCTCCGGCCGATGTCCTGTCCGGCGTCGCGTCGGGCGAGACGCTGCTGACGACTGCGTTCGAGGGCGAGGTGACCGCGACCTCGGCCGGCGGCGGCTGGCAGCTAACCGGCGAGACGCCCTTCGTTCCCTACGGCGCCGAAGCGGACCTCGTCGTCGTACCGGCTCAGGCACCGGACGGACCTGTCCTTGCTCTCGTACGCCGCGGCGCCGCCGGGCTCACCGTCACGGAGCTGGAGACGACGAACCGCGAACCGCAGGCACTGCTCGCGTTCGACAACGTGCAGGTCGACGCAGCGGATGTCGTCACCGACGCGGCCGACCTGGTGCACGCGCTCCGCCAGCACACGACCGCCGCCCTTGCGATGGTCGCCGCCGGGGTGTGCGCCGCGGCGCTCGACATGACCGCGAAGCACACGATCAGCCGCGAGCAGTTCGGCAAGCCGATCGCGACGTTCCAGGCGGTCGGTCAGCGCGCGGCCGACGCCTACATCGACACCGAGCTGGTGCGGCTCACCGCGCAGCAGGCCGTCTGGCGGCTGTCCGCGGGATGGCCCGCTGAGGAAGAGGTTGCTGTCGCGAAGTTCTGGGCCGGTGACGGTGGCATGCGCGCTCTGCACGCCTGCCAGCATCTGCACGGCGGACTCGGCGTCGACCTCGACTATCCGCTGCACCGCTACTTCCTGTGGGGCAAGCAGCTCGAGCACGAGCTCGGCACGCCGACCCGGCAACTGCTCACGCTCGGTTCACACCTGGCCGCCACCCCGGTCTAGAAGGGACCAACGTTGGAGTACAACCTCGCGGACATCTTCGAGTCCGTCGTCGATGTCGTCGGCGACCGCGAGGCGCTCGTCTGCGGCGACCGCCGGCTCACGTTCGACGAGCTCGAGCGGCGGGCCAACCGACTCGCGCATCACCTTCAGTCCGTCGGTGTGCGACCGGGACAGCACGTCGGTGTGCAGCTCTACAACTGCACCGAGTACGTCGAGACGATGCTCGCCTGCTTCAAGATCCGCGCGGTGCCGATCAACGTGAACTACCGCTACGTCGAGGACGAGCTTGCGTATCTGTTCGACGACGCCGACCTGGTCGCGTTGGTGCACGACACGGAGTTCTCCACGCGGGTCGAGGCAGTCCGCTCGCGGACGCCGAAGCTGCACAGCTTCATCACGGTCGGCGATGGGCCGCAGTCGATGGGTGCGGTGGACTACGACGACGCGCTTGCCGCGCAGCACGACGGGCGCGACTTCGACCCGCGGTCGGCAGACGACCTCTACATCATCTACACCGGCGGCACCACCGGCATGCCGAAGGGCGTGATGTGGCGGCAAGAGGACCTGTTCTTCGCCGGCATGGGCGGCGCCGACCCGACGGGCACGCCGGTCAGTCGGCCCGAGGAGGTAGCGGAGCGGATTCCGAACCGCGGCGTTCTGCACTACTTCCCGGTCGCGCCGCTGATGCACGGCGCTGCGCAGCTGGCGACGTGGATTGGCTTCCTTCAGGGCTCGAAAGTCATCCTGGTTCGCAAGTTCGACGCGGTCGACGTCGTACGGACGGCGGAACGCGAGCGGGCCAACACGCTGTCGATCGTCGGCGACGCGATGGCGCGCCCGCTTGCTGAGGCGCTGGCCGGCGAGTGCGCCGGGGCTGACCTGTCGTCGGTCTATGCCTTGAGCTCGGCGGGCGCGATCCTGTCGGGAGCGGTGCGCGACAAGCTTCAAGCCTTGCTGCCGAAGGTGATGCTGCTCGACAACTTCGGTGCGTCGGAGACCGGCTTTCAGGGCACGGGAGTCGCCGGCTCGAGTCCGGACAAGGGCCTGAAGTTCACCGTCAACAACCGCAGCGCGGTGCTCGACGACGACCTCAAACTCGTCGAGCCGGGCTCGGGTGTCATCGGCCGCGTCGCACAGCACGGCCACGTGCCGGTCGGCTACTACAAGGACGAGGTCAAGACGAAGGCGTCGTTCGTCACGATCGACGGCGAGCGGTGGGTCGTGCTCGGCGACATGGCGACCGTTGAGGCGGACGGTTCGATCTCGCTGCTCGGCCGCGGATCGGTGTGCATCAACACCGGCGGCGAGAAGGTCTATCCGGAAGAAGTCGAGGCGGTCCTCAAGGCACATCCGGCGGTGTACGACGCGGTCGTCACCGGCGTGCCGGACGAGCGCTATGGACAACGTGTCGCGGCGCTGGTGCAGCTCCGCCCCGAGGTCGGACCTCCCGCGGAAGGCGAGATCACCGAGCACGCACGCAAGCACGTCGCCGGCTACAAAGCGCCGCGGTTGGTCGTCGTCGTACCGGAGATTCGGCGCTCGCCCAGCGGGAAGGCCGACTATCCCTGGGCGGCCGGTGTGGCCGCGCAGCATGTGACGGCGAAGGGCTGACGGCGTGAGCGAGGCGGCATCGGTCTCGACGATCCCCGCGTCGCAGCAGGCGCGGCGTGAGCGGATCCTCGACGCCGCGAGCGACCTCGCGACCGAGGGCGGCTGGGACGCCGTGCAGATGCGTGAGGTGGCCGAGCGGGCCGAGGTCGCGCTGGGCACGCTCTACCGGTATTTTCCGTCGAAGGTTCACCTGCTCGTGTCCGCGCTGGGCCGGACGTTCCAGCAGCTGCATGACAGCGTGCGCGTCGATGTCGCCGGTACGCCGCAGGAACGCGTCTATCGCGTTGTCGCGGCGATGACCCGTTTCCTCGCCCGGCACCGCCGGCTGTCCGGCGCGATGGTGCGTGCGCTGATGACCGCGGATGCCGAGGCCGCGCAGGAGGTCGAGGCGGTCGGTGACCTGCTCGTCGGGTTCATCGCTTCCGCGACCCACGAGCCGGGCGAAGCGTCGACCGAACGCGACACCCTCGTCGCGCACATCATCGGCAAGGTCTGGCTGACCGACGTCGTCACGCTGCTGTCCGGCCGGATGACGGTCTCGCAGGTCTTGGAAGACCTCGAGGCCACCATCGACCTGGTGATGTCCTAGCTCGCTAGGTGCGCCTCAGCGCTGTCGTCGCGGCCAGAGCCGGGGATGCGCCAGCCATCGGTAGATCGCCCGCTCCAACCGGTTGTAGTCGTCTTCGCGCGCCGGTCCGTCGACGGCGTCGCGGACGTCGTCCGGTGGCTCTGGCCACTGGTCGCCGACGTTGTAGTAGCCGACCTGGCGATATTTCCCGAACGGCCGGTAACCCATGAACGCATGGTGGCACCGCCGCGGCTGTTGCGCGAGTACGGTGCGGAACGTGGCCGAACCTGAGGGCAACAGGTTCGAGGCGGCTGCGCAGCAGTGGCTGCATGTCGTCGGCCGGCTTCGGGACGTGGTGCGCCAGGAGCTCGTCACCGCGCAGCTGACCGATCTCCTCGCCGGACGAGGTGCGTTGCGCATCCTCGACATCGGCTGCGGTCAGGGCACGCAGGCGATCGCCCTTGCTCGGCTCGGTCATGACGTCACCGGGCTGGACCCGTCCGAGCAGCTGCTCGACGCGCTGCACAGCGCACTCCGCGACGAATCCCCGGAAGTACGGCAACGCGTCACGACGGTGGTCGGCGCCGGGGAGCACGCCGCCCAGCTGACCGACGGCGCGTTCGACATGGTGCTCTGCCATGGCGTGCTGATGTACGTCGAGGACGACGCGCCGCTGTTGTCCGCCGCGGCAGACGTGTGCCGAGACGATGGCCTGCTGTCGCTGCTCGTGCGCAACGGCGATGCGCTCGCGATGCGGCCTGCATTGCTCGGTGACTGGGCAGCGGCCGTCGACGCCTTTGACTCCGGCGGCTATGTCAACCGCCTCGGTCTCGCGGCCCGCGCGCATCGGCGTACCGCCCTGGACGCATCGGCAGCGGCACACGGCTGGGAGCCAGAGCGCTGGTTCGGCGTGCGCGTCTTCACCGACCACCTCGACGAGCCGACCCGCGACCCGGCCGACATTGCGATGCTGCTCGCGGCCGAGTCAGCTGCCGCCGCTACGGACCCCTATCGGCAGGTCGCTGCGCTCACCCACCGCATCTATCGCCGTCAGTCGCGATAGATGTTGAACTCCGGGCCGAGGCCGAACGGCGCAAGGTCGCCGCGACCGCTACCCGCGAGGACGAACGCGAACGCGTCGCCGGTGACCCGCCGTCCGCCGCCGGACACCGGGAACTCCTCGATGCCGTCGAGAGCGAGCGTCGTCGCCGGCGCGCCCTGGTCGGTCAGCACCTGAGCGATGTGCGAGACCGAGGCACGCGTGCCGTCGGTGTGCAGCACCGACTCGCGCCCGAGCGCCGCACGCATGTCATCGGCGTGCAGATAGGTGTCGAACCACAACGCCTCGATGCCAAAGCCCAGCGTGCCAGCGGCCCCGGCCGGCGCGGGCGCGTCCCACGCCTCGTCGTCGAACGACGAGACGATGTCAGTGCCGAGCTTCGCGCTCGCCAGCAGCTCGTCGTGCACCTCGGTGCGGCTCCGGTCGCGGCGTTCGTCAACCTGGCGCTGCGTCGCCTCGGGGGAGCCGAGGCCTTCGAGGCGGAAGTTCACGACATCCGTCAGCTGCCCGACGACGTGCGCGGCCGCGTCGGCCACCCGCCAACCTTCACAGCGCGACGGCTGCTGCCACTCCTCGTCGCTCAGCTCCGCGATGAGCTCCGCGAAGGCGGCGTACTCGTCGATCATTCCCTTGACGGCGGTCGTCCGCGGCAGCGTCATGGGTTCCTCCTCGGAGTGGCACACTGTTCGGCGTTGGTTCGAGAACTTACGTGCAGGCGGCATGCATGGTCAAGGGTGAGGCGCGTCACACCAGGACGCAGGCCGAACGGTCGGCGACGACCCGGGCTGCGCTGGTGACGGCTGCGCGGGCGCTGTTCGCCGAGCACGGGTACGCCGGGACACCGCGCGAGCAGATCGTCGCGGACGCCGGAGTCACCCGGGGCGCACTGCAGCACCACTTCGGCGACAAACCGGCGCTGTTCCAGGCCGTCTATGAGCAGGTCGAGCAGGAGATCGTCGACGCCGTCGCCAAGGCGGCGATGCGCGTCGCCGACGACCCGGTGGAGCGGCTGCGCGCCGGCTGCCAGGCCTATCTCGACGCCGTGCTCGACCCGGCCGTACAACGGATCTGCGCCATCGATGGGCCGGCCGTCCTGGCGGCGGACGTCCGCCAGGAGATCACCGATCGCTATGCCCTCGGCCTGGTCCGCGAGACGCTCGCGCAGGCGATGGACCGCGGCCTCGTCGCAAAGGCGCCGGTCGAGCCGTTCGCGCGCGTGCTGCTCGCGGGCGTCACCGCGGCGGCGGCCTATGTCGCCACGACGCGGGACCACCGCCGGGCACGCAAGGACGCCGGGCGCACACTCGACCTGATGCTCGACCGGCTCAAGACAGCTGCGGACTGATGGCGCGATATGTGCTCGTGCACGGTGCATGGCACGGCTCGTGGGCGTGGGAGCGACTGTCGCCATTACTCGTCGACGCCGGTCACGATGCCGTGGCGGTCGACCTGCCGATCGGCGACCCGTCGGCGACCTTCGACACCTACGCCGACGTCATCGTCGACGCGATCGGCGACCACGATGACGTCGTGCTGGTCGCGCACTCGCTCGCCGGAATTTCCAGCACCATCGCCGCGCTGCGCCGACCAGTCACCGCGTTGGTCTATGTCTGCGGCGTGCTGCCCAAGGTCGCCGGAATGCCGCACGACGGCGAGCCGGCGCAGGCCGATGACGCCGTGTTCGCCGCGCTGCGGCAGAACGACGACGGTTCCAACGAGTGGGGCGACGACGCGGCGGCGATCGCTGCGCTCTACCCCGACTGCTCCGCTGAAGATGCCGCCCAAGCGCTCCGGCGGCTGCGTCCTCAGCAGACGGCGATCTGGCGCAACAACCCGGTGTTGCCGTCGTGGC
>JAFAQI010000506.1 GCA_019246495.1 Frankiales bacterium
GTGGCACGAGCCCTACGCCGGCGCACGACGCGGACCGTTGCTCGCCGCGTCGCCGATCCCATGGCTGCTTCGACCGACGTTTCGCGGTGTGCCGGTCCACGTGATGACGACGGACGAGGTCCGCGCGATGGCCGACCGCTACGGCGAGATCGCGAGCTGGGCGCGGGAAGCCGGCTACGACGGCGTTCAACTCGGGTCGGCCAACGCGAAGTTGCTCGACCAGTTCCTGTCGCCGTTCTACAACAAGCGGACCGACGAGTTCGGTGGCTCGCTCGCCCGCCGGGCGCGGGTGCTCGAGCTCATCCGTCGCGCGGTGGCGGATCGCGCCGGCGCCGACTATCCATGCGCGGTGAAGGTGCCGGTCGAAGTTTCTCCGCCGGGCTTCGCGCGGGCGACGGAGTCCGAGGCGTTCGAGCTTGCGCGGATGGTGGAGGAGTGGGGTTACGACGCGGTGACGCCGGTCGTCGTCTCCGTCTTTCCCGACACGACGTTGTCGCGGGGCGATGCGCCGGACAGTTTCCGGAGCAACGCGGCGATGGCTCGGCGATTGCGCACGGCGGCGCCGCATTGGTCGCGTCGTACGGCGTTGAAGGCCGGGCTGTGGTGGGGCGGGAAGCGTGCGCCGTTCGCGCCGGTGTGGAACCGGGCGTTGTTTGCGGCTGTGAAGGAACGAGTGTCGATTCCGGTGTTCGCGGTCGGCGGGATCCGGACGGCTGCGGAGGTCAATGCGATCCTCGATGCTGGTGAGGCGGACATGGTCGGCATCGGCCGGCCGTTCTACGCCGAAGCCGATCTCGCCGCGCGGATCCTCGCCGGCGAGCCCGGCGACCGGCTGTGCCAGAACTCGAACCGCTGCGTCCCAGCGCAGATGCTCGGCATGCGCGGCGCCTGCTACAACCCCGCGGTCAACCGGCTCGCCAAGTCCCGCTGATCCGCTTGACACTCGTTTGCGTCGCGACAACGCTCGAATGTGTTGCACGACATCACGAGGGAGTCACATGACAACGCTTTCGGACCGGCCCAACACTGCGCTCGTGGTCATCGACGTACAGAACGGCGTCGTTGCCGAGGCACATGATCGGGACGCGGTAGTTGCCAACATCGCGCAGCTCGTCGACAGGGCGCGCGCGGCGGACGTTCCGGTGGTCTGGGTCCAGCACTCCTCCGACGGTCTACCGAAGGGCAGCGAGAGTTGGCCGTACGTGCCGGAGCTGAAGCTCGACGAGTCGGAGCCGGTCGTGCACAAGCGCTACGCGGATTCGTTCGAGGAGACCGACCTCGAGGACGTGCTCGCCCGGCTGAAGGTCGGCAAGCTGATCGTCGCCGGCGCCCAGACCGACGAGTGCATCCGCTCGACGTTGCACGGCGGGATCGTGCGCGGGTACGACGCGACGCTCGTTGCCGACGCGCACACGACGGAGGACCTCAGTCAGTGGGGCGCGCCGACGCCGGACAAGGTGATCGCGCACACGAATCTCTACTGGGAGAACCACACCGCGCCGGGTCGTACCGCCGGGACCGTGACGACCGACGCCGTCACCTTCGCCTGAACCGGGCTGCCGGGTCACACTGGACGGTGATGTCCATCCAGGCCGCCTACCGTCTCGGTGACGGCGCTCCGGTGACGTTGGACGCCGCTCGTGCGATCTGGGCAGCCGTCGCGCGTGAGGTCCTCGAGGGCATGTCGAGCACCGGTTCGGTGTCGCACAGCGAGCTTGCCCGGCAGGTGCAGCAGCTGTCCGGCGTCTACACCCGGATGCCGGTCGCCGAGTGGCTTCCCGAGGCCGTCTCCGGCCTCGACGCCCGGCTCACCGCACGCCTGCGTGTGGACGCGCCGCGAACCGTCGCCGGAGCCAGAACTGCCGGCGCTCGACGCGCACCCGCGACCGGACGAGTCCGCGCGACTCCCGCCGTACCGAAACGCGAGACGCCACCTCCCGCGATCTGCCCGACCTGCTTCATGCAGCTACCGGCAAGCGGCCGCTGCGACACCTGCGCCTAACCAACAGTCCGGGACCACAACCCGGTGCTCTACCCGCTGAACTCACGTTCAGGTGTGGTGGCCCGCCCCGGCGCGGGTACGGGGGGTCACGCGCCGGGGCGGGGCTGTGCGGATGTCGCCTAGGCGCATCCGAGCTGGTGGGCGGCTTGATGCTCGGATTGGGCATCTGCCGGATGAAGCGCAAGCCACTTGGTGGCGTCGTGTGCGCTCATGGGCTTGCCGTAGAGGTAGCCCTGCGCGAGATGGCATCCGGCGGCGATGAGTGCGTCGTGCTGGGGGCGCGATTCGACGCCTTCAGCAACGACGCTCAGGTCGAAGGTGTTGGCTATCGAGACCGTGGCGTGCACGAGCGCATTGCCGTCGGGCTGGGTGACGCGGTCCGTGATTTCCTGCCCGATCTTGATTTGGTCGATAGGGAGACGGGCGATGGCCGCGAGTGCGCTGTAGCCAGTGCCGAAGTCGTCAAGTGAGGTGCGTACGCCGAGGCGGCGCAAGCTGGCGAGGGTGCAATGGGCGATGTCGTCGATCGCGAGGCTCTCGGTGATCTCTATGACAAGGCGGCTCTTGGGGACGTGCGTGATCGCGGTGAGCAGGGCGGTTGCCAGGCGTGGGTCGGCGAGCTGGCGCGCCGAGACGTTGACGTTGATCGCGAGGTCGGCGCCGCCAGCGCGCCATCGTTCCGTTTGTCGGGCGGCCGCGATGAGTATCTCGGTGCCGATGTCGTGGATGAGGTCGCTGCTTTCGGCCACCGAGATCCACTGCGAGGGTTGGACGAGTTGACCGTCTCGCTGCCAGCGGGCGAGGGCTTCGAAGCCGCTGGTCGCTCCAGTATTGAGGTCGACGATGGGTTGGTAGTGAACGACGATTTCACCGCGGCCGACTGCCCCGACGAGGCGTTGCTCGACGTCGGCGCGCAGGATCACGGCCTTGCGCAGGTCGTTGTCGAATCGTCGCGTGCTCAACCCTCGCTGTTTGGCGTCGTGGGTGGCGATGAGCGCGTCGCGGATAAGGGTGTCAGCGAAAGTGTCGTCGTCTGGGACGCTCACGCTGACGCCGATGC
>JAFAQI010000102.1 GCA_019246495.1 Frankiales bacterium
TAGCACCCGGTCACACCGCGGCTCGAGTGCGTGCAACGTGTCCACGGTCATCGACTCGGCGGAAACGACCCGCAGGTGCGCCGCCAGCCCGTCGTGCAGCAGGTCGGCCACCCGCCGCACGGTGTCGGCGCGTGCGCCCGCAGCGACGACTGCGACCACCGTTGGCTGCCGGTCGCCGGTGTGCGTCGTGGTCGCGTGCTGCTCTTGTAGCTGCTCGGCGAGCGAGCGGATCACCGCGCGCGCGACGGCCGGGTCACGTCGCAACGCCGAGTCGAGTCGCGATGGCGTCACCCGCCACAGCACCGAGTCCCGCCGCGCCCGCACACCGGCCGATCGCGGCGCACCAGTGATCGCGCCGAGCTCGCCGACGACGTCGCCGCCCGAGAGCTCGCGCACCAACCCGCCACCGCTGACGACGTCGAGCCGGCCGGACTTCACGACGTAGAGCGCATCGGTCGCGTCGCCCTCGTGGAACAACCACGCGCCACCCTCGACCGTCACGACCTCGGCGCCGGCGAGGAGCCGCTGCCGAGCGCGTTCCGGCAGCCGCTCGAATGCCGCGGCATGCGTAGGCGTGCTCGATGCGACCTCGGGTGCGGCGAGGTCCACCTTCGGCGCGGCGGGTGCGGGTGCCGCTTCGTGCGCTCCTGCGGCGGTACGCCGCAGACCGAGCGCGACGACGGCGGTTGCGGCGAAGCAGGCGATCGACAGCACCCAGCCGTGCCGGAACGCGCTGGCAGCGGACGCCGGTGACGGGCTGCCGACGATCACGACGAGCAGCGCGACACCGAGCACGCCGCCGAGCTGGCGCATCCCCGAGACGACAGCGGATGCGGTCGCGTAGCGCGCCCCGGGGACGGCGGCGAGAGCGGCGCTCGCCATGACCGGCAGCGTGGCGCCGACCCCGATGCCGGACAAGATCTGGCCGGGCAGCCAGGCGCTGAGGAAGTGCGGCGACGTCGGCACCTGGACGGCGTACCAGACATAGGCGGCAGCCCATACGAGCGCGCCGGGGACCGCGACCAGCCGCGCACCGCGCGCGTCCGCGACGCGGCCGAGCAGTCCGGCGACGACGGCGGCAACGACCGCACCCGGTGCGACACCCAGTCCCGACCGCACCAGCGACCAGTGCCAGACGTAGTGCAGCCAGAGGATGTTGTCGAGGAGATAGGCGTAGAAGCCCATGCCCGCGACGAACGTCGCGATGTTGGCGACGGTGAACGTCCGGATGCGCAGAAGTTCGGCGTCGAGCACCGGCACCGGGTGGCGTCGGGACGACTCGACGAAGCCGGCGAGCAGCAGCGGGGTGGCGGCGAAGCACCCGAGCACCGCGGGCGACGTCCATCCCCACGTCGGCCCTTGCACGATCGCCAACGTCAGCACGGCAATCGCCAGGCCGAGCACCGTGGCGCCGCGCAGGTCGGGCAAACGGCGCCGACCCGGCGCCCGGCTCTCGATGAGGATGCGACCCGTTGCAGCGACGGCAGCGACGCCGAGGGGGACGTTCACCAGGAACGCGAGCCGCCAGTTGTCGAGGTCGACCAGCGCACCGCCGAGCGGCGGCCCGATGCCTGCGGCGAACGCCGCGGTCGCACCCCACAACCCGACCGCGTGCGACCGGTGGTCGGCGGGGAAGGCCTCGACGACGAGTGCGAGCGATGCGGGTACGACGAGCCCGGCGCCGATCGCCTGCAACACCCGCCAACCGATGAGCAACGCGACCGAGTCCGCGGCCGCGCAGAGGACGGATGCGACGGTGAAGACGACGATGCCGACGGTGAACATTCGCCGTCGGCCGAAGACGTCCGCGAGCCGACCCGCCGCGACCAGCAGCGCCGCGAACACGATGTTGTAGGCGTTCAGCACCCACGACAGGTCACCCAGCGACGCGTGCGGGAACGACTGCCGGATGCTCGGGAACGCGACATTGACGATCGTGACGTCGAGGAACGCCAGCAGCGCACCGAACGATGCAAGAGCCAGCGCGGCGTTGCGGTTGGTACGCCGCGTCAGCGGACCGGTGACGATCGCGCGCACGGCTGCGTCCTGCCCCCATCGACGACGGTGTCTTCTCCGGACGCTAATGACAGGACCGCACGGTGGCGGGCGTACGGCGTAACACACCGGATCGGCAGGATGTGTCCGGCAAGACGGCTTCGCCAGGACACACCTGGCGACACGCAATCGGCGGGTCAGCGGGAAGCTGAACTACCGCGTCAGATGGACGCGAGCGGCAGGCGCAAGGCTCCCAGCGCAGACTCCGGCACCGCCGGACGACGCGGCGGCACCGGTTGCAGCGGCCGGTAGGCCGCCCCCAGCGCCGGTCGCGGATCGGCATCGCCGTTATTGGGCCAGAACGCCATCGCGCGCTCGGCCTGCGCCGTGATCGTCAGCGACGGGTTGACGCCGAGGTTGGCCGTCACCGCCGAGCCGTCGAGCACGTGCAGCCCGTCGTAACCGAACACCCGTTGCCACGGGTCGATGACACCGGTGTCGGGCGACTCGCCGATCGGGCAGCCGCCGATGATGTGCGCGGTCATCGGGATGTTGAAGATCTCACCGACCGACCCACCCGGCATGCCGCCGATCCGTTCGGCCAGCCGCCTCGTCACATCGTTGCCGGCGGGGATCCACGTCGGGTTGGGCTCGCCATGGCCTTGCCTTGTGACAAGCCGTTCGCCCAGCCGGCCCGTCTTGCGGCGTACGGTCAGCGAGTTGTCGAGCGACTGCATGACGAGCACGATGATCGTGCGCTCCGACCAGCCGCGCAGCCAGAACAACCGCAGCGTGTAGATCGGATGACGGAGCGCCTTGCCGAGCCACTTCACCCAGCGCGGCGTGCGGGTGCCGCCGTCGGTCATCCACGTCGACAGCAGACCCATCGCGTTGGAGCCCTTGCCATAACGCACCGGTTCGACATGCGTGCGCGGCTCCGGATGGAACGAGGACGTGATCGCGACGCCGGTGGAGTAGTCGACGCCCTTCTTCAACGACATCGCGCCGAGGATCGCCTCGGAGTTGGTGCGGGTCAGCTCGCCGAGCCGCGGCGACAGGGCCGCCAGCACGCGCTCGTCACGCATGCGGTGCAGCAGCCGCTGCGTGCCGAGAGTGCCGGCGGCGAAGACGACCTGCGACGCCGTGAACGTACGCCGTTCGCCACGCCGCAGCGTGTGGTGCGTCTCGACGTCGTAGCCGCCGCTTGCCCGCGGGCGCACTGCCGCGACCGTCGTCTCGGCATGGATCACAGCGCCGAGACCCTCGGCAAGATGCAGGTAGTTGACGTCGAGCCGGTTCTTCGCGCCGTAGCGGCAGCCGACCATGCAGTCACCGCACTGGATGCAGCCGGTGCGCGACGGACCGGCTCCACCGAAGTAGGGGTCCGGCACGGTCTCCCCCGGCCGCTCGCCGAAGAACACCCCCACCGGCGTGACGTGGAACGTGTGCCCGACGCCCATGTCCTCCGCGACCGCCTGCATCTCGAGGTCGGACGGCGTCATCGTCGGGTTGTCCGTGACGCCGAGCATCCGCGTCGCCTGGTCGTAGTAGGGCGCGAGCTCGGCCTTCCAGTCCGTGATGTGTGCCCACTGGCGGTCGGCGTAGAAGTCGTCGAGCGGTGTGTAGAGCGTGTTGGCATAGACCAGCGAGCCGCCGCCGACGCCCGCGCCCGAGAGCACCAGCACGTCGTTCAGCGGCGTGATCTTCTGGATGCCGAGCCAGCCGAGTCGCGGCGCCCAGAAGAACTTCTTCAGCTCCCAGCTGGTCTTGGGCAGCGTGGCGTCGGTGAACCGCTGGCCCGCCTCGATGACGCCGACCCGGTAGCCCTTCTCCGCCGCTCGAAGTGCCGCGACCGATCCGCCGAAGCCGCTACCGATGACGACGACGTCGTACGACGTTGCCGCGTCCGCAGGCTTCGGCGAAGGTGACTGGTTCGTCATGCGGCCCAAGGCTAGAGGCCGCCAGGAGTCAGGCGGCCGCGAGACCCGGGCTGCGACGGCGTACGACGGCAGCGGCGGCGAGACCGACGAGCACCGTGAGGGCGACCGCCAGCGGCAGCTGGCTCGGCGCCGACGAGCCTCCGTCGGTCGCCGCCGGCAGCAAGCCCGAGACCGCCGTGCTCCGGCTCGCGCCACGGCGGACCGAGCCGAGCTTCGCCGGGCAGACACCCGCCGCGCTATCCGCGACCGGTGCAAGGACTGCCGGGTAGTCCCGGCGGCTCTCGGCCGCGAGGCCGGTGACGGACGAGCCGGTGCGGAACGCCTTCGCCTTGTAAGCCGGATCCGTCGACCGCGCGAACACGTTCGACGGCAGGATGATGCGCACTTCGCTGCGCTTGTCGTCGAACCGTCCCTTCAGCCCGGTGACGATCGTCGAGTCGCCGCCACTCGAGTGCGACTCGAGTGAGAACGTCGCGGCGCCGGCGTCCGGTCGCTGCCCGACGGCGGCGTAGCCCTTGCCGCCCCAGCCGAAGTAGAAGCGGAACAGTTGGCCCGTTGCGCCCTGCGGCTGCGTCTTGAGGTCCGTCGCCTGGAGGTGGAACGTCGCGGCCTTGCTCTTCGCGTTCCACGTCACCCAACCGCGACGGATGTCGAGGCCCGGCTGGCTCGGCCCGGGAGTGTTGATCGCGTAGGCATTCGCGTCACCGGACGGGTCGGTGAACACACCGGTGATGTCGCAGTTGAGCTTCGGCTGCCGCAGCGTCAGCGGGACGAGCTTGCGCCCGGTCGTCAGCGAGTAGCCGGTCAGCTGCTGGGTGAACGCGGTGATCGACTGGCCCGGCGCGGCGGCGTTGTCCGCGATCGCGATGTTGGCGCGGCCTTCCTTGTCGATCGCCACCTCGAAGAAGTCGAGCAGCGAGCGGTCACCGGTGGAGTACGGCGCGCCGCCGACCGGGACGAGCGAGCAGAACGTGCCGTTCTGGCAGACGTCGCCGTAGTGGATCGTCGGCGTGACGGCCTGGCTGTAGTCGAGGACGGTCGGAGCCGCCCGGCCCTTGACCTTGCGGTTGGCATGCCGCAGCTGCACAAACGCGAGCGTCCACGCGGTCTTGGCGTCACCCGGGTCGCGGTAGCTGCGGTTGGACTTCGCTGCGCCGCCCTGGCCGTGGTACCAGACCACGTCGAGCATGCCGGCCGACCCTCCGGCGATCCACGGGAACACGTCCGCCTTGCCGGCGTCGGGGAGATCCTTGCCGTTCTTGCCGGAGCGGCGGTTGTCCCGGTTGACCTGGTAGGGCTTCGACCAGTGAATGCCGTGGTCGGTCGAGACGGCGTACTGGATCTTGAAGGTGTCGGACCAGACCGCGTAGAGGTTGCCCGCGCTGTCCGCGCTGATGACCGGGAACAGCATGTTGAGCTCGCGCTTGCTCTTCGGGTTGACGTTGAAGACGCGATGGTCGGTCCACGTGACGCCGCCGTCGATCGAACGACCGACATAGATCGCATCGAGGCCGTTGTACTCCGAGCCCGGGGCCTGCGACTCGAGGGCAACGCCCGCGTCGTCGGCGATGCCGAAGATGGCATACATCGCGTGCACCGGCTCGCCGGAGACCGGGTTCGTCGCGCCCTGGATCGCCTCGGCGTGGTTGACGATGATGTTGCCGATCTGCTGGTTGGTCCCGCTGCCCGCGAGAAGCGCGGGGTCGATGACGCCGTTGGGGTTGCTCGCGCCGAGCGACACGTAGTGCTGGCCCGAGTCGGGGCTGACCGACACGACGATCTGACCGGTGCTCACCAGGTGGTAGATCAGGAAGTTGGTGTGCGCGCCGTCGAACACCTGCCACTGCCGGTCGGTCAACGTGTTCTCGGTGCCGAACGGGTTGGCCAGAGCGAAGCTCTTGCCGCAGTTGTTTGATGTCGCGACGGTGAAGTTGTCGAGCAGGTCAACGTTGTGCAGCCCGGAGTAAGCGATCGGCAGGCACTTGTGCGTCGGCGTGTTCTGCGTCTGGTCGCCGACGGAGATGTCGGAGTCGCCGCCGCCGGTGCCGAGGTCGGGCTGCTGCACCGGACTCTGCTTGAACGTGACGTGGCGATGCCGGCGGACCGACGTGATCCGCCAGAAGTTGGAGCCGAGGCCGGTGGGAGCCGACACGTACGCCGCGGACCGACCGTCCGCAGGCACGCGGATCGACGGCTCGGCGCCACCGCCGGCCAGGATGAGCGGCCGGCTGAACAGCGCGCGGGTGGGGTGCTTGGCTGCGGGATGCGCGAGCACGGGCAGCGCGATCGTGACGCTGCCGGTGACGAGCGCTGCGGCCAGTCCGGCTGTCAGCGGTCGGCGAGCGAGCATGGGGTGGCTCCTGACCTCGGTGTCCGGCCTGACTTCGTCGGCTAGGGCGTCAATCCTGCCAGTCGGAGGGCCTCGGTGAAGCCGATTGCAAACCGTTGCTGCTGGCCGGACCCCGGATAAGGCAACCGCACGTCGACGACGGGAAGCCCGGCCCGGCGCAACGGCTCGAAGGCCGTGTCGTAAACCGCGGCACCGATCAGCA
>JAFAQI010000184.1 GCA_019246495.1 Frankiales bacterium
GGTCTTGACCATCCGCTTGAACTCCTGGACCTGCTCGCCGCGCTGGCCGCTGGAGCTGTACTCGTTGTGGGGCGCCATGTAGCCGATCGAGTTGTAGCCCCAGTAGTTGCGCAGTCCGCGCTCGACGAGGTGGCTGTCGTGCACGAACTGATGCACCGGCATGAGCTCGATCGCGGTGACCCCGAGGCGGCGGTAGTGCTCGATCATCACCGGGTGGGCCAGCGCGGCGTAGGTGCCGCGAATGTTCTCGGGAATCTCCGGATGCGTCATCGTGAGGCCCTTGACGTGGGCCTCGTAGATCACCGACTCGCTGTAGGCCGTGCGCGGATGCCGGTCGTTGTCCCAGTTGAAGAACGGGCTGATGACCACCGAGCGGGGCATGTGCGGCGCGGAGTCGGCGTCGTTGAACGAGTCAGGGTCCTCGAACCGGTAGGCAAAGCACGCCTCGTCCCAGTCGATCGCGCCCTCGATCGCCTTTGCGTAGGGGTCGAGCAGCAGCTTGCTGGGGTTGCACCTGTGGCCTTGAGCCGGGTCGTAAGGGCCGTGCACCCGGTAGCCGTAGCGCTGGCCAGGGCCGACGTTGGGCAGGTAGCCATGCCACACGAACGCATCGCGTTCGGGCAGGCGGACGCGGGTCTCGACGCCGTCGTCGTCGAAGAGGCACAGCTCAACCCGCTCGGCGACCTCGCTGAACAGCGCGAAGTTCGTGCCGCTGCCGTCGTAGGTGGCGCCGAGCGGATAGGGCGTTCCCGGCCAAACCGTCACTGAGCCGAGGCTAGCGGCTGCGCCGGAACGTCCATGCGGGCCAACCTGCCCCGCGTAGCGTTGGTTCATGCCCCGCCGTCCGGTGCTCGGCTGCGTGCTCGCGTTCGTTGCCGCGGCTCTTTCGAGCTGTGCCGCGCCACCGGAGCGTGCAGCCACACCTGCGGGCATCCGGGCTCCCGCGCCGGCCCCGACGGCAGCTCGCCACACCGCGTCGCCCGCCGCGCCCTGCGGGTGGGGGACGGCGACCACGACCTACCGGCACGTCGTGTGGATCTGGATGGAGAACCGCAGCTACGACGAGATCCTCGGCAGCCAGCCCGGTGCACCGAGGCTCGCGCGATATGCGCGCCGCTGCGGCGTCGCAACGCGCTACTACGCCGTCGGGCACCCATCGCTGCCGAACTACGTCGCCGCCGTGACCGGCGGGACCCAGGGCATCACGAACGACTGCTCTCCGTCCGGCTGTCCGGTGCACGCGGCGTCGCTCTTCGGGCAGCTGACAGCGGCGGGACGGCACTGGCGATCGTGGGCGGAGAGCATGAGCAGCCGCTGCGACACCGGTTCCTACGGCCGCTACGCCGCCCGGCACAACCCCGCCGTCTATCTCACGCGGATCGTCAGCGCCTGCCGCGCCAGCGACCGGCGGATGGGTGGCAGCCACGGCGGGTTCGCGCGCCAGCTCGCCAACGACGCGCTTCCGGCCTTCACGTTCGTCACGCCCAACCTGTGCGACGACGGCCACGACTGCTCGACGGGCCGGGCCGACACCTGGCTGGGCGGCTGGCTCGACCGAATCGTCGCGAGCCGCGCTTACCGCGCCGGCCGCACCATTGTGTTCGTCACCTGGGACGAAGGCGTCGGAAGCGACAACCGGGTCGCGACCGTGGCGATCGCACCCACGGTCGCACGGCACACCGTGACCACCCGTCACTTCACGCACTACTCGCTGCTGCGCACCACCGAGGAGAACCTGGGCCTGCGGCTGCTCGGCAACGCTCGGACCGCGCGGAGCATGCGCCACGCCCTCGGCCTGTGACACGGCGCGACGGTCATGTCGTGACAGAATCGTCGCGACATCCGTAACCATCGTCGTGGAGCCGCAGTGGGCGAGCTAGCCGGGAAACACGTCCTCGTCACCGGGGGTGCGGGCTTCATCGGCGGGGCGATCGTCCGTCGGCTGCTTTCGGAAGGCTGCCGGGTCACGGTCGCCGATCTGAAGCCGGTCACCGACCCGCAGGTCGAGGCCGTCACCGGCGACCTCCGCGATCCTTCCGTTGTCGAGGCGGCCGTCCAGCCCGGCATGGCAGCGGTGCTGCACCTCGCCGCGCTGACGTCGGTGCTGAAGTCGGTCAACGCCCCGTGGGACGTCCACACGACCAACGTCGACGCGACCGCCGCGCTGCTCGAGCGCGCGCGCCAGGTGGAGGTTCCGTCGTTCGTGGCGGCCTCGACCAACGCAGTCGTCGGCGACGTCGGCGACACCCGGAT
>JAFAQI010000296.1 GCA_019246495.1 Frankiales bacterium
CCGGTGCCGGCCGGGGCGGGGGCGAGCGGACCGGGCCAGGCCGCGTCGACGACGCGTGCCGTTGTCGCGCCCGTGTTGTCGATGCCGCGGGCGAGGGAGTTCAGGGTCTCGTCGTCGTGGACGAGGTCGGGCACGGTCCGCGCCTCACCGTCGTCGTCGGTCAGCTGCAACGGAGTCGTCGTCGCCGGCAGTGCGTCACCGCCGACGACGGCCTGGCCCAGCGGGGGGATCGTCAGCCGGCGGCCGGTGCTGCTCGAGACGGTGGCCTGCCCGGCGAGGCTGCCGACCCGCACGGTGACCGAACGCTCGGCGCGGACCGCCGTGCCCGCGGAGGTCTCGAGGACGAGGTTCGCGACTTGCAGCCGCAGCCCGGGGCCGTGCAGGGCGTCGACGACGGCCGCGCCGTGGCGCAGCTCCTCAGTCGCACCGTTGATGACGGTCACCGCCGCGTCGGAGCCGACGTAGACGACCCGGCCCTGCGTCACGAGCGCGGCGCGGCCACCGTTACCGGTGCGCACCACGTCGCCGGCGTGCAGACGCAGGCCGTCAACTCCCGCGAGGGTCCGACCGTCCGGGTGGACGACGCTCGTGCCGACGGCTCCCTGGAGCACGGTGGCGGCGTTGGCCACCGAGGTGCTGCAGCCGGAGAGGACAACGGTCGCGGCGGCTGTCGAGGCCGCGAGCAGCGCACTCGTCCACCCGGTCACGCGACCGGGATGTGCGCTTTGTCCCATACGTCAATGATCGGGGCCGCGGAAGGCCGCTTCCATGGCTCGAAGTGACTATTCCTTGCCTAGTCATCCCCGTCGCCGAGCGCAGCCCACCATCGCCGCAGCTCCGCAACTGCCTCGTCCCGGGTCATCGGGCCGCGATCGATGCGCAACTCGAGCAGGTGCCGGTAGGCCTGGCCGACGACCGGGCCGGGGCCGATGCCGAGCTCCTCCATAATCTCGTTGCCGTCCAGCGCGGGCCGCAGCTTCTCCAGGTTCTCCCGCTCGGCCAGCTCGGCGATGCGCTGCTCGAGTGAGTCGTACGCCGCGGCGAGCGCCCGCGCCTTTGCCACGTTGCGCGTCGTGCAGTCCGACCGGGTGAGCTTGTGCAGCCGGTCGAGCAGCGGCCCGGCGTCGCGGACATAGCGCCGCACCGCCGAGTCGGTCCAGCCGCCGTCGGCGTAGCCGTGGAAGCGCAGGTGCAGCTCCACCAGGCGGCTGACGTCCTCGACCACGTCCTTCGGATAGCGCAAAGCGTTGAGCCGGCGGCGGGCCATGCCGGCGCCGACCATCTCGTGGTGGTGGAACGACACCTTTCCCCGTGGGCCGATCTCCTTGGTGTCGGGCTTGCCGATGTCGTGCAGCAACGCCGCGAGCCGCAGGACCAGGTCGGGGCCGTCGTTCTCGAGCGCGATCGCCTGCTCCAGCACCGTCAACGTGTGCGCATAGACGTCCTCGTGCCGGCGGTGCTCGTCGACGGTCTCCTTCAACCGGCCGAGCTCCGGCAGGAACCACGCCGCCAACCCGCTGCCGACAGCCAGCTCCAGCCCGGCCCGCGGCCACGGCGCCAGGACCAGTTTGGTGAGCTCGTCGCGGATGCGTTCGGCGCTCACGATCTCGAGCCGCGATGCCTTGTCCGCGATCGCGCGGCGTACGCCGTCATCGACCGTGAAGCCGAGCTGCGCCGTGAAGCGCGCCGCGCGCAGCATGCGCAGCGGGTCGTCGTCGAACGACTGCTGTGGCGAGCCGGGCGTCGCAAGGACGCGGCGGGCGAGATCCGTCATGCCACCGAACGGATCGACGATCGGCCGGGAGACGTCGAGCGGCAGGCGGACGGCCATCGCGTTGACGGTGAAATCGCGGCGGGACAGGTCGCCTTCGATGGTGTCGCCGAACGCGACCTCCGGCTTGCGGCTGGCCGGGTCATAGACGTCGCTGCGAAACGTCGTGATCTCGCACCGTCGCTCGGCACCGCCGTCGGTCAGCTGCACCCCGACGGTGCCGAAAGTGATGCCCGTCGTCCAGGTCGGGCCGAGGCCCGACACAGCGGCGAGGATGTCGTTCGGGCGCGCATCGGTCGCGAAGTCGAGGTCGAGCGGCGTGCGGCCGAGCAGCGCGTCACGCACGGGACCGCCGACCAGGTAGAGCTCGTGACCGGCCTCGGTGAACCGCGCAGCGAGCCGGTCGGTGGTGGCGGCGACCGCCATCAGCTCACGGACCGCGTGGCGGGCGGCAGTCGCCAACGCACTGTCCTCGGCACCGGGCACGGGCGGACAGCCTACGAGCCCGGCTGATGCGGGCAAGGTCAATACCACCTTGCCGGGTCTGGCGGCGGGACGACGATCCACCTAGGCTCTGCGCACTCCCCCGAATTGAGGCGCCCATGAAGGACGCGCTCGACGTCCACCGCTCGCTGCTCGCGCGAGAGGTGCCGCACGAGGTCGTCCGGCTGCCCCGCTTGGTGCTCGACGCCGACGAGATTCCGGCCGTGCTGGACCTGCCGGCGGACCGTTGCATTGCGACCCGGCTCTACGTCGCCGACAACCGGCTGGCCGCGGTCCTCGTCCGTGCCGGATCGCTTCCGCATCCCGGTGCGGTGCTCGCCGCGTTAGGGGCGCAGTCGCTGCGGTCGGCGCCAGTTGAGATGGTCAACGCCGTCACCGACTTCGCGGCGACTCTGGTGTGCCCGGTGCTGCTGCCGACCGACGTGCCGGTGCTCGCCGATGCGTGTGTCGGTCACACCGATGTCGTCTACACCACGACCGGCGACGGCGGCACCGCACTCGGCATCACGTCGCGTTGGTTGCTGACCGCGAGCAACGCACTCGTCGCGGAGCTCTGCTCGCCGAGCAGCCCGACCGTCGACCTCGCGGCCGACCTCGACGACGACGTGCAGCCGTTGGTGCGACCACGGCTCGACTGGCGCTGACGTCCCGCGGCTGACCGGGTCGCAGCCGGCAGCGACATTACGATCGAGCCATGCCTCCCGCCGCGCGTCGTAACCGAGGCGCGGGGGACGCCAAACGAACAGGTCGCAAACGACTGCAACGTGTCGAAGAGACCTCGGCCGGCGGCCTGGTGCTCGACCAGCGCGACCTGACCGGCGCCCGCGCCGCCCTGATCGGCCGCACCGACCGGCGCGGCAGGTTGCTCTGGTCGTTGCCGAAGGGGCATGTAGAGCCGGGTGAGACCGCCGAGGACGCCGCGGTCCGCGAGGTGATGGAGGAGACGGGCATCACGGGCGAGGTGCTCGCGCCGCTCGGCACCATCGACTTCTGGTTCGTCGCCGATGGCCGGCGGATCCACAAGACGGTCCATCACTTTCTTCTCGTGTGCACCGGCGGAGAGCTGTCCGACGAGGACGTCGAGGTCGAGCAGGTCGAGTGGGTCCCGCTCGGAGACCTGCCGGAGCGACTCGCCTACGCCGACGA
>JAFAQI010000387.1 GCA_019246495.1 Frankiales bacterium
GCGGGAGCGCAGGTTCGAATCCTGCCGGGGGCACCAACCGATGAGGTCGCCGTGATGCTCGCCCACGCACCCCAAATGTGGTTCGAATATGCCGTGCGCGACGTTACGAGTCATGAGGAGCTCCGCCGGCAGGCCGCCCTCTACGCACTGTCATTGCTCGACACCGACGCCGAGGAAGAGTTCGACCGCGTTGCCCGTCTCGCGCAACGACTCCTCGCGACCGCCTCGGCGGTCGTGTCGTTCATGGACCATGACCGACAGTGGTAGAAGGCGCGCCTCGGTGTCGAAGCTGTCCAGGCCGAACGGGTCAACACCTTCTGCACGCACGTCATCGACGACGGAACGCCACTCGTCGTCGCCGACGCGACCCGTGATCCGCGGTTCGCGACCAACCCGCACGTTGTCGAGGACGGCGGCGTCCGGTTCTACGCCCGAGTGCCCATCCACTCCCCCGGTGGCTACAGCGTCGGCACATTGTGCGTGTTCGACCCGACGCCGCGCGAGGTAACCGAAGGTGATCTCGCGGCCTTGCTCGATCTCGCCGCGATGGTCGACGACGTCATCGCCGCGCGGGTTGCCGCGACGGTCGACGAACTCACCGGTGTCCAGAACCGAGCGGGTTTCCTGCGCGCCGCGACACCGCTGCTGCGCCTCGCTGACCGAGCCGACACCGCGATGACGTTGGGCTTCTTCGACGTGAACGGCTTGAAGCAGATCAATGACGAACTGGGTCACGAGGCCGGCGACGCCGCGATCGCTGCCGTCGGGAGGCTGCTGCGGGAGTCCTTCCGGGCCGCCGACGTGATCGGCCGGCTCGGTGGCGACGAGTTCGCCGTTCTCTACGCCGTCACCGACGAAGCGGGCGCGACCACGGCGTTCCGCCGGTTCGAGCAGTCGCTCCACGAAGCCAGCGAGTCACTTCCGTTCCACCTCGGCGTCGCTGTCGGCTTCGTCACCCGTACACCGAACGGGCCGGACATCGAACAGATGCTCACCGAAGCTGACATCGCGATGTACGCGCGCAAGCGGAGCGGAGCTCCCGGCAACGAGAGTTAGAGCTGACTCAGCCCGGGTGGGTCTCGGAATCGCGGTCGCGGCGCACCCGGTCTCGTTCGGCTTGCGCGCGCTCGCGTTCCTGCTCGGCCGCCAGCCGGTCGACCGCGGCGTCGAACCGGTCGTCGGCGGCGAGCTCGCGCCGGGCCTCGTCCTTGCCGCTGCGGTCGATGAACGCGTCGCGGTCGCTCGCAGCCGCGTCGCGGTCTCGCCCCGCGTGGACGCGGTCGATCGCGTCCTGGTCCGCCTCACCGGTCGGAACCCGGCGTTCGGCGGCACGGTCCCGCTCTTCCGCGGCACGATCCCGAGTGTCGGCGTCATCGATGAGACCGCGCACCCGCGCGTCTCGCGCATCGGCCAGTCGGTCCCGCTCATCGGCCGCCCGATCGCGTTCGTCCGCGACACGGTCGCGGGCGTCGGCGCGGTCGTCTCGTTCGTCCGCGATCCGGTCGCGCTCGTCCGCCATGCGGTTCCTCTCCCGCGCATGGTTGTCGCTCACGTGCACCGTTCCGTCACCCCTCGGCAACGCCATGCCACCAACTGCTGACATCCCGCCCCCGCACCGCCGAGTTTACCGCCGTCGGCAAGCCAACCGGGTCACTCGCCGACCCAGACGCCGCAGTAAGACGAACCTGTCGGCCGCGGCCGCTGGCGCGCGTGCCGTGAGGGGTAGACGCCAGGAGAAACCGCCGCTACCCAGGAGCGCTGATGGCAAGCAAGGCGACATCGAAGAAGGCCGCGAAGAACAAGGAGACACGAGAGGACACAGCGGACAAACCGACCCGCCTCCCCCGCTCGGCGTGGCCGGCGGTGTTCAAGCGCACGGTGCGCGAGTTCAAGCTGACAACGTGACCGACTGGGCGGCCGCCTTGACCTACTACGGCGTCCTGTCCATCTTTCCCGCGCTGATCGCGATCGTGTCCATCGTCGGGCTCCTGGGCCACTCGGCCGCCACGTCACTGCAGAAGAACCTTGGCTCTTTCGCGCCCGGCCCGGCGAAATCCATCATCTCCAGCTCGATCAACGGGCTCGCCGCCAACCGTGGCAGTGCTGGGATCCTGTTCATCGTCGGCCTCGCCGCGGCTCTGTGGTCCGCGTCGGGCTACATCGCCGCGTTCATGCGCGCCTCCAACGCCATCTGGGACGTGGAGGAGGGCCGGCCGGTCTGGAAGACGATCCCGGTCCGGTTGGGCGTCACGCTCGTCGTCGTCGTACTGCTCGCGGTCTCGGCCATCGCTGTCGTGTTGACCGGTGGGCTGGCGACGAAGGCCGGTCAGCTGCTCGGTCTCGGCAGCACGTTCATCACTGTGTGGAACATCGCGAAGTGGCCCGTGCTGCTGCTCATCGTCGCAACTGTGTTCGCGATCCTCTACTACGCCTCCCCCAACGTGAAGCATCCGAAGTTCCAATGGGTCACTCCCGGCGGCATCATCGACGTCCTCACCTGGGTCGTCGCGTCAGCGGCATTCGCCTTCTACGTCGCCAACTTCGGCTCCTACAACAAGACCTACGGCAGCATCGGCGCGGTCATCGTGTTCCTCGTCTGGATTTGGATCAGCAACGTCGCGTTGCTGTTCGGGGCGGAGTTCAACGCGGAGCTGGAGCGCGGCCGCCAGATCCAGGACGGCTATCCGGCCGACCGGGAGCCCTACCTGGAGATGCGCGACACCCGCAAGCTCGAGAAACACTGACCGACGCCGCACGCCGGGCGGCTTCAGCTCCCGGTGCGCCGCCCTTCGGCGGTTGCGGCGAAGCGGTCCGGCTGGTCGAGGAAACGCTCGCGGCAGTGGTCGGAGCAGAAGAACACGGCAGCACCGTCGTACGTCGTGGACGCTGCGTGCGCGCGTTCGACCTGCATCCCGCACACCGGATCCATCGCGAAGCGGCCGCCGCCTCCGGACCGGTCCCGGCCGCGATAGAGGACGTAGAGCAGAACGAGAGCCGCCAGCGACACGAAGTCGAGAACGGTCGTGTAGTTGAACCCCCACACGTCGCGGCCGATGGCGCCGTGCCCGGGGCGTGAGTCGGGTGCGATCGACAGCGCGCGGAAGAGATAGTCGGTCGCCAACCCGGCGAGTGACATCGTCGACCAGAACACCGCGAGCAGTCGCAACGTGAGCCGGGTGCCGTAGTACTTCCGGTAGATCATCAGCAGCGGCAGCGTGATGAGGTCGGCGAACACGAAGGCGATCACGCCGCCGAAGGTGATGCCGCTCGACCACAGGGCCGCGGCAAGGGGCACGTTGCCGATCGAGCAGACGAAGCTGATGATCGCCAGGAACGGTCCGAGCACGACGTTCTCCACCGCCGAGGCGAAGCCGTGCCCGGTCACGAACAGCGACTGCCAGAACCGCACCGGGACGGCGGCATCGGCGAAGCCGGCGACCACGAATCCGATGACAAGCTCGCGGCGGAGCATCGTCAGGTCACCGATCGTGTAGCCGGCGGCGTCGCGCCATCCGGCCAGGGACCTGATGCGCTGCCGCCAGGGCAGCGGCGCCTCGATGTCGTGGTCGTGGTCGTGGTCGCTCGCGGAACCGGTCAGGCCGCGCCGGGCGGTCTCGGCGAGCGACGGCGGCACCACGCGCGGCAGGACGACGCGAAGCAGCGCGATCATCAGGACGCCGCCGACGAACTCAGCCAGTGCGAACTGCCACCCGATGAGCAGCCACAGCACCACGCCGAGCTCGAGGACCAGGTTCGTCGACGCGAACATGAACGCCTGGCTAGCCGTGAAGTCCGCGCCGCGCGCGAACAGCGTCTTGGCGAGCGCGCTGGCGGCGTATGAGCAGGACGACGAGATCATGCCGAAGACCGAGGCGCGCACGACCGTGCGCGTCCGGTGGTCGCCCAGCGCGCGCTGCATCTCGTGCCGGGAGACGAACGCCTGTACGGCGCCGGAGAGCGTGAAGCCCAGGACCAACGCCCAGAGCGTCTCCCAGAACATCCACCAGCCGTCGCTGAGGCTGCGCGTGATCGTGTCGATGGATCAATTCTGTCCCGACACGGCTCAACCGGAGGCGGCGAGCGTTTCCCGCGCCCGCGGAACGGACCAGCGGCCCCATCCCTGCGTCGTCCGCAGGTGGTGGTCGTCGGTGACGACAAAGGCCTCGAACCCCTCGACGGAGTCCAGCCACCGCGGCCCGGCGTCGCCCATCACGCACATGGCCGTGGCGAGCACGTCCGCGTCCGTCGCCGACGGGCCAACCACGGACACACTTGTCGTCCCGACGGCCGGCCGGCCGCTGAAGGGGTCGACGATGTGCCGGCCGCGCTCGGCGATGCCCGAGGTCGCGACGGCGAAGTCCCTTCCGGCGACGCTGGTCAGCAGCCGCCGGCGGTCGAACGGATCGACAATGCCGACGGTCCACGGCTGGCCGGGGGCAGCCTCGCCCGCGAGCTGCATGTCGCCACCGCCGCTCACCGCATGGTTTACGGCCCCTGCTGCCGAGAGCATCGCGCTCGCCCGCTCGATGGACCAACCCTTGACGAGACCGGTGGGGTTGAGGCCGCCGTCCGGACGGGCGGTGAAGCAGCCGCCGGTCATCGACTCGACGCGTGCACAGATCTCCAGGACCTCGCGGACGAGCGGATGCGCATCCTCGAGCCGCAACGTGCCACGCCTCATGCGGCTGATGTCACTGCTTTCGCGGTAGGTGCTGAACGTGGCATCGACGAAGTGCAGCCAGTCGACCACCGCCAGGACTGCGTCTGCCCAGTCGCCCGGGTCGCGGATGTCGATCGTGAACACCGTGCCCATGCACTGCTCGGCGTGACGCAGCCGTCGGACCGGCCGGTCTCCTGACGCGTTCACACTCCCGCCTTGTCGAGGGCGCTCTGCAGCGACTGGAGGTAACCCTCGCTGGTGAACGTTGCGCCGGACACCATGTCGATGCTCGCGCTGCCGGCGGCAGTGGCTTCCGAGTCGAGCTGCGGGATGGCGTAGGTGTTGATCTGCGCGTCACGCGGGTCCGACGTCGGGTAGTCCACTGCCTTGACGGCGGTCACCTTGCCGCTCCGCACCGTCACTGCAACCTGCACCGGCCCGTAACGCGTGTCGGCTGCATTGCCGACGTAGGTATGCGATGTCACGGTTGACGTCTTCGCACGCGCCGATGCCGACGTCGACTTCGCCTTGCGCGAGGTCTTCGACCTCGCCGCTGTGCTCGGGTTGCTGACCGAGCCAGCAGACGTTCCGCCCGATGCCGTGCTCACCGCGGCCGGCGGCGTAACGGCGGCACTCTGACTATGTGTCTTGAACGACAACAACAACACCAGCGAAGCGACCGTGCTCACGATCGCCAGGGCTGCGCGCTTCATATCGGGACCTGCTTTCGAATTCGAGGGAAGTACGACGCTCAGAACGTGAAGGTCTCGCTATGGATGTGACGGCGAGGCACGCCGGCCCGGCGCAACGACGCCACCACCGTCGCCGTCATGCCGGCCGGTCCGCAGACATAGACGTCGTGCGCCGGCAGGTCAGGGATGTTGCGAGCCAGCGCGGCGGCCGACAGCGGGTCGTAGCCGAGGTCGGCTCGGCGACCGGTCACGACGTGCAGGCGGGCACCGCGCTTGTCGGCGATGGCCTCGAGCTCGTCGCGGAAGAGAACATCCGTCTGGTGGCTGGCGCGGTAGAGAAACGTCAGGTCGCCCGGCGTCGCCGGCAGGGTCTGGAAGAGCGCACGCAACGGAGTCACGCCGACGCCGCCGGCGATCAGCAGCACCTTCCGGCTCCTCCGACGTGCCGCGGTCATCGCGCCGTACGGACCCTCCGCGACGACGCGAGTGCCGGGCAGCAGCAACGGCAGCAGCCGGCTGTGGTCCCCGAGCGCCTTGACCGTGATGCGCATGCGGTCGGCGGTGGGCGGCGCGGACAAGGAGTAAGGGTGGGATGCCCACCACATGCCAGGGGCTAGGAAGCGCCAGCGGAAGAACTGGCCGGGCGCGGTGCGGAGCTCGTCCAGGTGCCGGCCGCTGAGCACGATGCTGACGACGTCGGGCGCGTCGCGATGCACGGCCTCGACCCGCAACCGGTGCCGGACGGCCTGTCGCACGGGAACGGCGAACCGCCACCACAGGATGGCTAGCCCAACGGTCAGATACATGCCGGCCCACAGGACCCGCGCCGCCGTGTTGCGCATGAGGTCGGCGCCGGTGGCGAACTGGTGGCTGAAGGCGAGAGCCACCGCCAGATAAGTGTAGAAGTGCAGGTAGTACCAGGTCTCGTAACGCATGCGCCGTCGCGCTGCACGCATGGACACGAGGCCGACCCCTACGAGCAGCAGGCCGGCAACCGTCGCCATGAGGACGTCCGGGTAGCTCATCAGCAACGTCTTGGTCTGCGTGACTACATCGGTGTGAGCGGTCACGGCATAACCCCACGCGATGAGCACCCCGTGTGCGACCACGAGGCTCACCGTGTAGCGGCCGCCCATCGCGTGCCAGCGGGCCAGGCGGTCCGCGCCGATTCCCCGCTCGAGCGGTGGCAACCGCGCCATCAGCGCGACCAGCACGACCACGCCGTAGCCGGCGAGCAGACCCGTGACCCGGCCCGCGTTGGTCAGCCAGTCGCCGAAGCCCGAGATCCGCGGAGTGTCGTGCCACCAGAGAAGCAGCGTCGCCAGGGCTCCAGCGGCGATCGCCGCGAGCACCGCCGACGGATGTGCGCCGGCTCCAACCGTCACCGGAGCTGAGACGGGAGGTGTGCGGTCCGCCCGTCGCTCCTCGGCCACGGCGGTCATGGCCGCCACGTCCCGGTCTGGGCAATCACTTGTGACGGGCAGTCGGTGTCACTCGTCCTTTGTCGCTGATGCGCCTGCCCCGGCGCTGAAGGCAACCTGTGGAGTCGCTGTGACGGGTCCGGCCCGCGGCTTGCCCGTGTCCCGACCGGCGGAAGGCCGCGGGTCGGGCAGGATGCGGGCATGCGTGCGAGCGAGCGGCCGACGATCGCCGAGCTGCGCGCCGTCGCGCAACCGGACCGCGTCGTACGCCGGGTCAGCGGCGAACACTGGGCGGGGAAGCTCTACCAGCGCCACCTGTCGATCCACCTCACCCGCCTGCTGATCCCGACGCGCGTCACGCCGGATGGGCTGACCTGGTTGATGCTCGCCATCGGGGTCGGCGCCGCGGTGCTGCTGACCGTGCCGAGGCTCTGGACGGCCGTGCTCGTCCTGCTCTTGATCCAGATCCAGGGAATCGTCGACTGCATGGACGGCGAGCTGGCGCGATGGCGGGGCATCACCGGCGCGACCGGCATCTATGTCGATCGGCTCGGCCACTACGTCACCGACGCGGGACTCGCCGTCGCCGTAGGAGTGCATGCCGACGGTGGTCTGGCCCACCCCGGCAGGTGGACGATGCTCAGCCTCGCCGCGGGCTGCCTCGTCCTGCTCACCAAGGCGGAGACCGACCTCGTGCATGCCGCCCGGGCGCAGTCCGGCCGGCCACCCGTGCCCGACGTTGCCGAGGTCGCCGCACCGCGCGCCTCCGGCCTGCGCCGGTTGCGCCGGTTCGCCCGCACCCTGCCCTTCAACCGCGCGCTGCTTGCGATGGAGCTCACCGGTCTCGCAGTGATCGCCGCCGCGATCGACACCGCGCGCAATGACCTCACCGCCACCCGCATCCTCGACGGCACGCTGCTCGCGATCGCCGGGCTCGTCGTTGTCGGTCACCTGCTCGCTGTCGTGTCCTCCGATCGGCTGCGCTGAGGCCGATATGCTCGCGCGACATGGCCGCGACTGACCCGACCGCACCGGGCCGGCTGCGCACCGTCGGCGTCGTGCTGGCCGGCGGGGTGGGTACGCGCGTCGGGCTCGCCGTCCCCAAGCAGCTGCTGAAGATCGCGGGCAAGCCGATCATCGAGCACACCCTCGCCGTCTTCGAGGCCTCGGCCGAGGTCGACGACGTGCTCGTGCTGATGACGCCGGACTACGTCAAGGACGTCAAGGCGATCGTCGAGGCACGCGGGTTCCGCAAGGTCCGCGGCGTCATCGACGGTGGCGTCACTCGCAACGACAGCACTCGCCGAGCCCTCGAAGCGCTCGGCACCGAGGAGTGCAATGTCCTGTTCCACGACGCGGTGCGCCCCCTGCTCACCCAGCGCATCATCCGCGAGTGCGTCAATGCGCTGCGCCGCTACGAAGCGGTCGACGTCGCGATTCCGTCCGCCGACACGATCGTCGTCGTCGACAACGACGTCATCACCGACATCCCGGACCGCGCCCGGCTGCGCCGGGGACAGACTCCGCAGGGCTTCCGGCTGTCGACCATCCGGCGCGCATACGAGCTCGCCTGGCAGGATCCCAACTTCGCCGCGACCGACGACTGCAGCGTCGTGCTGCGCTATCTCCCCGACGTCCCGATCCACGTCGTCGAGGGCAGCGAGCACAACATGAAGGTGACCGCGCCGGTCGACCTGTTCATCGCCGACAAGCTGTTCCAGATGAGCTCATCAACCGTCGAACGGCTGCCGAGCACGCGCGCCTACGCCGAACAGCTCCGCGGTCGCGTCGCGGTGATCTTCGGCGGCAGCTACGGCATCGGCGGGGAGATGGTCAGCCTGCTCGAGGAGTACGGCGCGAAGGTGTTCGCGTTCAGCCGTTCGGTCACCCAGACCGATGTGCAGAACGCCGCCGATGTCGCGGCAGCGCTGGAGAAGGCATACGCCGAAGCCGGCCGCATCGACTACGTCGTCGTCACGGCCGGAGTGCTGCACACCGGCGCGCTCGCCGAGACCAGTGACGAAACGATCGCGGAGATGATCGGCGTGAATTACGTCGCGCCGGTCCAGGTCGCGCGCAACGCGATCGGCTATCTCCGCGACACGAAGGG
>JAFAQI010000412.1 GCA_019246495.1 Frankiales bacterium
CGACGCCGCCGCTGGCTTCGGGCGTCTCGCCGGTCTCACCGTCCGGCGCGTCCGGCACCTCGTCCGCGTCAGCGACAAGTGACACCTGCTCGAGGAACTCCGCGAGAGTCCCGTCCGGCCGGGCCTCCTCGAACTCGCGCGCGACGGACACGAGCTCGTCGAGGTTCTCGACCCGGCCCTCGTCCTGCGGGTCGCCGCTCTCGCGCAGCTCGACGACGTAACCGCTCTTGTCGAGGACAGCCTCGAGCACGTCACCCGGCGAGCCGTCGCTGGCAAGCACCGCGTTGAGCTCTTCCATCAAAGTGACGAACTCCTGTACGGCGTTGAGCGAACGCGTCGCGAGACCGGGGACGTCCTCCGCGTGTTGCAACGCGTCCCAGAACGTCACCCGCTCGCGCTCGGCGTAGGCCGACAGGCACGCCTCCGCACGTTCGCCGATGCCGCGCTTCGGCACGTTGACGATGCGCCGCAACGAGACGGCGTCGGCGGGGTTGACGAGCGCGCGCAGATATGCGAGCGCATCGCGCACCTCGCGACGTTCATAGAACCGAACGCCGCCGACGACCTTGTAGGGCAAGCCGACGCGGATGAAGACTTCCTCGAAGACCCGGCTCTGCGCATTGGTCCGGTAGAACACCGCGACGTCGCACGGCCGCACCTGATGGTCGTCCGCGAGCCGGTCGATCTCGCCGGCGACCCACGCTGCCTCGTCGTGCTCGTTCTCCGCGACGTAGCCGGCGATGGGCGGGCCGTCACCAGCCTCGGACCACAACCGCTTCGGCTTGCGATCCGGGTTCTTCGCGATGACCGCGTTGGCCGCAGTGAGGATCGTCTGCGTCGACCGGTAGTTCTGCTCGAGCAGCACGACCGTCGTGTCCGGGTAGTCGGCCTCGAACTGGAGGATGTTGCGGATCGTCGCACCGCGGAACGCATAGATGCTCTGGTCCGCATCACCGACGACGCAGAGCTCGCTGCGACCCTCGACATCCGCGCCGACGAGCTCCTTCACGAGGACGTACTGCGCGTGGTTGGTGTCCTGGTATTCATCGACGAGCACGTGCCGGAAGCGTCGGCGATAGTGCTCCGCGACGTCCGGAAAGAGTTGCAACAACGTGACGGTCGTCATGATGAGGTCGTCGAAGTCGAGCGCGTTGGCTCGACGTAGCCGGTCCTGGTAGAGCGAGTAGGCCTCGGCGATCGTCTTGTCGTGATGGCCGCCCGCGCGCGACTTCGCCTCTTCGAAGTCGACGAGCTCGTTCTTGAGATTGCTCACCTGCGCCGCGACGGCGCGCGCCGGGTAGCGCTTCGGGTCGAGGTCGAGGTCCCGGCACACGGTCGTCATCAGCCGACGCGAGTCGTCCGCGTCGTAGATCGAGAACGATGAGGAGAAGCCCAGCCTCTTGCCCTCCGCCCGCACGATGCGCACACACGCGGAGTGGAACGTCGACACCCACATCGCCTTCGCCCGCGGGCCGACCAGGCGGGCGACGCGCTCCTTCATCTCGCCCGCGGCCTTGTTGGTGAACGTGATCGCGAGGACCTCACCCGGCTGCACACCACGCTCCGCGATCAGCCAGGCGATGCGATGGGTGAGCACCCGCGTCTTGCCCGAACCGGCGCCCGCGACGATCAGGAGCGGGCCGCCCTCGTGCAGCACGGCCGCACGCTGCTGCGGGTTCAGCCCCTCGAGCAGGGTCGCCGGGTCGACGGCGAGGCGGGGCTTGGGGCGCTCCGCTGACAGCCCCGCGTCGCCCAACGGGCTGTCGTCGAAGAGGCTGCTCACGGCGCTCGCCAGCCTAGCGCCGCCGGTAACCTCGCGGGCATGCTCGACGACTCCGACCTGACCCGCGTGCTGGTCGTCATGGCCCACCCCGACGACGTCGACTTCGGTGCCGCCGGCACCGTCGCGCAATGGACCGACGCCGGCGTCGAGGTGACCTACTGCATCGTCACCGACGGCGACGCGGGCGGCTTCGACCCGGCCGTCCCCCGAAACGAGATCGGCGGCATCCGCCGGGCCGAGCAGAAGGCCGCCGGCGCCGAGGTCGGCGTGTCCGACGTGCGGTTCCTCGGCTACCCGGACGGCCGGCTCGAGCCGACGCTCGACGTACGCCGGGACATCTCGCGGGTGATCCGCGAGGTGCGACCGCAGCGCGTCGTGTGCCAGAGCCCGCAGCGCAACATGTTGCGGATCTACGCAAGCCATCCGGACCATCTCGCGGCGGGAGAGGCGGCGCTGTGCGCGGTCTATCCGGACGCGCGCAACCCGTTCACGTTTCCTGACCTGGCCGAGCTCGAGGCGTGGTCGGTGAGCGAGACGTGGGTGCTCGGCATGGAGCAGAGCAACCACTACGTCGACATCACCGACACGTTCGACCGCAAGATGGCAGCGTTGCGCGCACACGCCAGCCAGCATCCGGATCCTGCCGCGCTCGACGGCCTGATGCGCGGCTGGAACGGTGGCAACGCGGCCGCGGGCGGCCTGCCGGAAGGTCGGCTCGCCGAGGCGTTCTGGGTGCTCGAGACCGCTTGAGCCGCAACGGATGAGCGAGAAGCTGCCCGCTGATCAGGCGGACGGAGACGACGCCGCGGCGGTCCGCCGGGCGGCGCGCAAGGTCGCTGCCGACGTACGCCGGTTCGACCGGCGCCCGGGCGCGGTCGAAGCGTTCCGGCGGCTGCGCCGGATGCTTCCGGGCGACCCAGGTTTCGGCGATCCGCTGTCGGCGGCCGGTCAGCAGGGAGCCGCGCCGATCGCCCGCCTCGCCGATCGACTGTTCGACAACGAGCCGCGCGCCAGCCGCGAGCTGAGCCTCGGCGCGCTTCAGGTCTGGCAGTCAGTGCTGGAGCACACCGGCCGCGGCCGCGGCGAGCAGGAGGTGTCGATCCTCTTCACCGACATCGTCGGGTTCTCGGAGTGGGCGCTGCACGCCGGCGACGAGGACGCGCTCGCGTTGCTGCGCGAGGTCGCGAGCGCGACGGAGCCGACGATCACCGCGCACCGCGGGCGCGTCGTCAAGCGGCTCGGCGACGGCTGGATGGCGGTGTTTCCGTCGCCGCAGCTTGCGTTCGACGCGGTGACGCAGGTGCGGGAGCGGCTCGCCGACGTGAGCGTCGCGGGCTATCGCCCGCACATCCGGGCAGCGCTGCACAGCGGCAAGCCGCGGTCGATTGGCGGCGACTATCTCGGCGTCGACGTCAACATCGCGGCGCGGCTCGCGGACAAGGCCGCCGCGGACGAAGTGCTCGTCTCCGGACCGGCGCTCGTCGGGATCGACCGCGAAGGCATCACGGCGCGACGCAAGAAGTCGTTCCTGCTCACGCGGCTCAAGGGAGTTCCGCCGGATTTGGCCGTTTATGCCGTGAGCCCGCGCAGCTGATCAGCCGCGGGACCGAGTCCTTCGGGCCGTCCGGTCGTTTCTCCGATGTGGCGTCCGAACGCGACATCGGTCTCTGGCTGCGGCTCGACGAGCTCGCCAGCCGGATCTGTGCTGCCGAGTCGCTGCTGCGCGAGCTGCGGAACGACCACGACCGGCTGCTGGCCGAGCAGCGCGCGGAGCTCGACCTGGACGGCGATCCACATCCCGACGGCGACTGGCTCGGCCACGACGTGGTCGAGCGGGCGATCGCCGCGCTGCGTCACGACGAGAGCTGATCAGCCGAGGTCGAGAACCATCCGCGTGTTGCCGAGGATGTTGGGCTTCACGTGCTCGAGGCCGAGGAACTCCGCGACGCCCTCGTCGTACGAACGAAGCAGTTCGTCGTAGACGGCCGGCTCGACCGGCGCGCCGTCGAGCACCTGAAATCCATGCCGGGCGAAGAACTCGACCTCGAAGGTGAGGCAGAAGACCCGGCGTACGCCGAGGTCACGCGCGCGGTCGAGCAGCCGCTCCACCAAGGCGTGGCCGACGCCGGTGCCGCGGACGCTGGGGTCGACGGCGAGGGTCCGCACCTCGGCGAGGTCCTCCCAGATGACGTGCAACGCGCCGCAGCCGATGACGGTGCCGTCGGCTGCATCGGCGACGACGAACTCCTGCACGTCCTCATAGAGCGTGACCGTCGGCTTGTCGAGCAAGATCCGCCGCGGCGCGTAGAGGTCGATGAGCCGCCGGATCTCGGCCACGTCGCAGGTGCGCGCGGCCCGGACGACCGCCGTCACAGGCGGATCGGGCAGTCGGCCGACAGCGGGCCGAGCGCGTCGGCGAGGGCGTCGAGCTGCTTGGCGCCGAGCCGGTCGATCAGGTAGTCGCGGACACCGCGCAGGTGCGTCGGGTAGGCCGCGCGGAGCCGGCGCAGACCCTCGGTTGTGATCACCGCGTAGACGACGCGGGCGTCGGCGCCGCACCGTGCCCGCTCGACGAGCCCGGCGGCGGAGAGCTTGTCGACGAGCCGGGTCAGCCCGGACGGCGTCAGCACGGCGAACGACGCGAGGTCGCTCATCCGCAGGCGGCGGTCCGGCGCCTCGGACAGGTGGGCGAGCACCTCGTAGCCCGGCAGTGTCAGCCCGTGCTCGGCCTCGAGATCGGCCTCGAGCTGCCGGGTGACCTTGGCGTGCGCGTGGATCAGCGAGTGCCAGGCGGCCATCTCCCGGCGGTCGAGTGGCGCGACCTGCTCGCGCGCTGATGCCTTGGCCATGTCGACATCGTACGACGGAATACTTGCGCGAGCAAACTTCTTGATGTTAGTGTCGTTCGCAACAGTTGCAATCACAACTATTAGCCAGGAGGACAGCAATGACCACCGCACCTGAGCAGACCACCACCCTCGACACCACGCTCACCGGCGACTGGGAGATCGACCCGACGCACAGCCGGATCGGTTTCGCGGCGAAGCACGCGATGATCGCGACCGTCCGCGGCCAGTTCGCGAGCTACAGCGGTGAGGTCCACCTCGACGAGGCCAACCCAGCCGCCAGCCGCATCCACCTGGAGATCGACGCCGCGAGCGTCGACACCGGCAACGCCGACCGCGACGGCCACCTCCGCAGCCCGGACTTCTTCGACCTGGAGAACCACCCCACCATCACGTTCGCGAGCACGACGGTCGAGCGCAACGACGACGTCTACACCCTCATCGGTGACCTGACCATCAACGGCAAGACCAACCCGGTTGCCGTCGAGTTCGAGCTCGTCGGCACGTCGGTCGACCCGTGGGGCAACTTCCGGGCCGGCTTCGAAGGCCGCACGACGGTCAACCGCCGCGACTGGGGCCTCGCGTGGAACGTCGCGCTCGACAAGGGCGGCGTCCTCGTCGGCGAGAAGATCAAGCTGGAGTTCGACATCTCCGCCGTCAAGAAGACCGCCTGACCGCCGGAGTCGCACAACCCCGGGCGTCACACCCGGGCAAAGGTTCGGGCATGACAAGGTGCGGACGTGGCCGATGAGCTCGTCCTCACCCTGTCGTGTCCGGACCGGCCGGGCATCGTCTATGCGGTGTCCGGCTTTCTGGCGGAGCGGGGGTGCAACATCCGTGACGCGCAGCAGTACGGCAGCCCGCACACCGCGCGCTTCTTTCTGCGCGTGCACTTCGACTCGCCCGTCGCCGAGGCGCAGCTGAGCGACGAGTTCGCCTCGGTCGCAGCCGAGTTCGCGATGGACTGGCAGCTCATCGCCACCGACCATCGGCCGCGCATGCTCGTCCTCGCCTCGCGGCAGGGCCACTGCCTCAACGACCTGCTGTATCGCTGGCGGTCCGGATCACTGCCGGGCGAGATCGCCGGCGTGGTGTCGAACCATCCCGACCTCGAGCCGCTCGCGGTCGCCAGCGGCGTACCGTTCCATCACCTTCCGGTCGACCCGGCGAACCGCACGGCGCAAGAACATGCGGTGCTCGATCTTGTTTCGTCGTACGGCGTGGAGCTCGTCGTGCTCGCGCGCTACATGCAGGTGCTGTCCGCGGAGTTCTGCGCCGCGCTGCCCGGGCGAATCATCAACATCCATCACTCGTTTCTGCCGAGCTTCCGCGGCGGGCGGCCCTATGAGCAGGCGTTCGACCGCGGAGTGAAGCTGATCGGCGCAACCGCGCACTACGTGACGGCGGAGCTCGACGAGGGGCCGATCATCGAGCAGGAGATCGCGCGGGTAGGGCATGCGCACGATCCGGCGGCGCTGGCAGCGGTCGGCCGCGACCTCGAGTGCGTCGCGCTGGCCCGCGCGGTGCGCTGGCACCTCGAGCACCGGGTGCTGCTCGACGGGCACCGAACGGTCGTTTTTGGGTGAATCGATCGGTCTCGACCGGGGAACGCTAGGGGCACCGAGACGCGTCGGGCAGGAGTCATCGCCGGCGTCGTCGAAGCCGTAGGAGCCGGGCCGCCGCCGGCCTCCGCGAAGGGACCCCAGCATGCGCACCTCCGTCCGCCTGGTCATCGCGACCGCCGCCGCTGCCACTGCCGCCACCGGCGGCCTCGCCGCACCGGCCGGGGCAGGTACGCCAGCCGTCGGCTCCGCCGGCGGACACCTGGCGTCGGTCGTCCACGCGGGCACGAGGTTCGCGGCCACCCAGTCGTCGAACTGGTTCGGCTACAGCCGCGGCATGCTCGACAAGAAGAAGCGGTTCACCTCGATCGAGGGCACCTGGGTCGTGCCGACCGCGCACCAGCACACCCGGGGTGACTCCGGCGAAGCGTCGGCGACGTGGATCGGCATCGGCGGCGGCTGCCTCGACAGCGGCTGCGGGACCGGCACCCAGGACGAGACGTTGATCCAGGCCGGCACCGAGCAGGACGTCGCGGCGAACGGCACCGCGTCCTACAACGCCTGGTGGGAGATCATTCCCGAGCCCGAGACGCGGATCGCCCTGCCGGTGCGCCCGGGCGACACGGTCC
>JAFAQI010000419.1 GCA_019246495.1 Frankiales bacterium
CGTCGCGCCGTTCGATGCCGCGCCGCGAGCCGAGCAGCCCCCACACCGCGGCCGCGTCGCGCAGCCGTCGCGGCCGGAGCTCGAGTCCGACGAGCGATGCGAACGTCGCCTCTGCCGGCCCGCCGGTGGCGCGGCGGCGGCGCATCGCTTCGTTCAGCGCCGAGACCGACGGGAGTGTCGGCGTGGCCGCTGCGAGCGTGACGGTGTCGACCCAGCCCTCCACCAACGCGAGCAGGGTCTCCAGCCGGTCGCGCGCGGCGACTCGCTCCGGCGTGTCCTCGACGGCGAACATGCCTTCGCTCAACACGCGTTGCATCGACTCCGGGTCGTTGGGGTCGACGCCCTGCGCGAGCTCCTCAAGCCGGGCGGGGTCGATCGACAGCCCTTGCGCATAACCAACGACGGCGTCGACGAGATGGCCGCGCAACCAGGGGACGTGACCGAACAACCGCTGGTGCGCGGCCTCGCGCAGCGCGAGGAACAGCCGCACCTCGTCGAGCGGGACGCTCAGCCCCTCGCCGAACGCCGCGACGCCTTCGGGCAGCAGCGCCGCGACGCCGGCCGGCCCGAGAGGCAGCCCGATGTCGCTGGCGCTCACGACTTCCTGCGCGAGCGCACCGAGAGCCTGGCCGAGCTGACCGCCGAACATCAACGCGCCGACCTGGGTCATCACGCCCATCAACGGAGCGGCGGCCGTGCGCATCTCCTCCGGCATGGCGTCGCCCATCGACGCGGCGACCTTGGTCGCGATGGGCTCGACGAACGTCGACCACGCGGGCTGCGTCGCCTCGAGCCAGCGCCGCCGGCTCCACGCCTCCGTCGTCGTCACTCCGGACGGGAGCGCTGTCTGCGCGTCGAGCCAGACGTCGGCCAGGCGAACCGCGGCGGTCACCTGCTCGGTGTCGGCCGTCGTCGTACCGGCGTCCGTGCCGATTGCCTGCAGCGCGGCCTGCTTCGCGATGTTCCAGTTGACCGGCCCCGACTGGCCAGACATCAGGTCGCCGAGCTGGCGGAGCATCGCGCCGAGGTCGGGGTTGTCGCCGGCTCCGCCGGTGAAACCGAAGGGCAGATCGGTCATCGGGCGGCGCCCAAGCCGGGACGGTTTGCGGCCACTGCGGTCATGGCTCAACGGTAGCCGTCAAGATGGGCCGCATGGCCCGGCCGCCAAGCGCTGTTCGCCCACGGCGCAGCCGCTTGACGATCGCGGTGACCGGCGCGGCCGGCCCGCTCGGCGGGCGCCTGCTCACCCGGCTCGCCGCGGAGAAGCCGCGGCCGCAGCTCGTGGGGCTCGACACGGATGTTGCTCGCGTCGCCGGAGTCGACTGGCGGCGCTGCGACGTGCGCGACCCGACGTTGCGGCGATGCCTCGAGGGCGTCGACGTCGTGGTCCAGCTCGCTATCGACCGGCGAGCCGACGCAGCGCTGGACGAGCGGCGGACCGTCAACGTGAAGGGCACCGACAACCTGCTGCGCGCCGCGCGTGCCGCTGGCTGTCGTCGCGTGGTGCTGCTCACGAGCGCGATGGTCTACGGCGCGTTGCCGGACAACGCGGTGCCACTGGTCGAGGACTCGCCGCTGCGCGCCGAGGCCGACGAGTCGCTGGTCGGAGACTGGCTCGAGATGGAACGGCTGGCGCAGCTCGCGGATGACGACGCGGGCGGCTTCGAGGTCGTGGTCGTGCGGCCGGCGTCGCTCGTCGGCGAGGTCTCCGACTCGATGCTGCCGCGCCTGTTGGAGGCGCCGCGGCTGCTCGCCATCCGCGACGCACCGGCGCACTGGCAGCTGTGCCATGTCGACGACGCCGTCGAGGCTCTGGCGTGGGCGGCGCTCGGCAAGGTGGACGGCCCGCTGACCGTCGGCTGCCACGGCTGGCTGACGCAAGCCGAAGTCGAGCGGCTGAGCGGCTTGCGTTCGCTCGTCGTACCGAAGGCTGTCGCCATCTCCACGGCCGAGCGGCTGCACCGGGTCGGCGTGCTGCCGGCGCCGGCGAGCGAGCTGCACTACCTCGCGCATCCGTGGGTCGTCGGCTCGGAGCGGCTCGTCGCCGCCGGATGGGAGCCGCGCTGGGACAACGCATCGGCGCTGCGCGACCACCTCGACCGGCTCGGTGACCGCGTTGGGAGGTCCGGCACCATCGGCCGCAAGGGCGCGACCCGGGCCGCGGCCGGCGCTACCGTCGCGGTCGTGGGAACCGTCGCGATCGCCCGGGCCCGGGCCCGCCGGAGGCGTCGTGGCTGAGCCGGAGGTCATCCGGCTGCTCGACATCCGGGACACGCCGCTGTCGGTCGACGAGGTGCTGGCTGCGGTGCAGGACCCGCGGGCAGGCGGCACGGCTGTGTTCATCGGCGCGGTCCGTGACGTCGACGGCGGCAAGCCCGTCGCCCGGCTCGGCTACACCGCGCATCCCGAGGCCCTCGCCACGTTGCGCGCCGTCGCGGAGTCGGTGTGCGCGCGCTGGCCGGTGCTCGCGACGGCCGCCGTGCACCGCAGCGGCGAGCTTGCGGTGGGGGATCTCGCCGTCGTGCTTGCGGTCGCCTGCGCCCATCGCGGGCCGGCGTTCGAGGCCGCGCGGGCGTTCATCGACGAGCTGAAGGAGACCGTGCCGATCTGGAAGGAGCAGCACTTCGGCGACGGTACGACGGAATGGGTCGGCGCGCCGTAGACGTAGTGGCAGAGCGTTGACAGTCGACCTAGACTTGCCGCAGACAACGGCGAACAACGAGTGCGTGAGGCGAACTTTCAGTGGCCATCCTGGCGTGGACCCTCGGCCTGCCGACCGTTGCGACCGCGATGGCGATCGGCTGGGTGCACTGGGCAGCTCGACCCCGCGGGCCCGTGGCGCCGCACGAGTCGGTCGCGGCTCACGAGCGTTTCAAGGCAGCGCTCGCCGCGTCGACGACCCCGACGACCAAGGTGTCCTGACCACCTAGCAGTTTCGGCCGCTCGCGACGGCCGCCCGGCGTCAGCCGTAGTTGATGCAGTAGTCCTGCGTCCGCTGGTGGTGGTCGTCCTTGGCCAGGACGACACAGATCTGGTGGTCGGTGGTGCTGACGGGACCACTGGCGGCGATGGCGGTGCTCGCACCGCCCCCGATGACACCGAGCAGGCACATGGCTAGAACCAGACGGCGGATCATTACTTCCCCTTGCTGGGTGAGGGGTGCGACCCGGTGCTCGAGTCGCAGCTGGTGACAGAGGTGGTTGGTACGACGGGGCACAGCGTGTTGCCGTCTTTCGAAATGCCGATCTCGTGAGTGCCCGCGACGGGGACCGGCAGCTTGACGTAGACCGTCGGGCCGTGGTGGCTGACACAGCCCGCGCTGACGTGATGACCTGCGGCGCCGTGGCCGCAGAGGACCGGCGGCCCGATCGGGGTGCTCCCGCTGGAGACGTGGCTGGGCGCGCCCGTGGCCGTCTTGGTGGCGGTCGTCTTGGTGGCCACGGCGTGTGAGATCGCGTTGTGGTGCTGCCGGACGTGGTGGGCAGCAGCCTTGACCTGGAGAGCCGGCGTCATCCGCGGCGCGGTGTGCGCCGGATAGACGTGCGCGTTGAGCGGAGCGACGGTGGCGATCGCCAGGCCGGTCGCG
>JAFAQI010000007.1 GCA_019246495.1 Frankiales bacterium
CGGTCGCCGCAAGCTCCTCGATCGTCGACGTCGTCTCCGACACCGCGCTCGACTGCTGCGTCGCCGATGCCGCGTGCTCCTCGGCGGTCGCGAGCAGCTCGCCCGCCGCCGCGCCGATCTGCTCACCACCGCTGCGGATCTGGGCAACCAGCCCGCGCAGGTTGGTCAGTGTGTGTCCGAAGGCGCTCGTCAGCATCTGTAGCGATGCGTGCTCAGCGTCGCCGTCGGTCAGGTCGACCGCGAGGTCACCCTCAGCGGCCCGCGCCAGGATGCGCGAGAGCTCCTCGACCTTGCGCTGCAGCTCGTTGCGCTCCGCCTTGGCCTGCGCCCGCATCGCCCAGACGGACGACGCGAGCGTGCCGTTGAACCACGCGATGGCAGGGAAGACGGGTACGACGAGAACCAGCCAGGCCGCCGAGCTCGCGTCGAGGGTGTGGGCAATGGCCGATGCGACGACGAGACCGCCGCCGGCGAACAGGCCGAGCACGACCGACTGCCACTGCCGCATCGTCGTCGCGGCGAACAGGACGCTCGGGAGAAGCAGGATCCAGAACGGGCCGCGCACGCCGCCGGAGACGGCGACCGACGCGGTGACCGCGACGAGTGTGCTCAGCAGCAGGAGAGCGCGATAGAGCGTGATGCGTTGCCGCACGTGCTTGCTGACCTCGTGCAGCATCGGCAGCACGGTGAGCGCGATGGCGTTGAGCACCGCGAGGCACTGCCAGCCGAGGAACGCGAACAGCTGCAGCCGGACGTCGCCGTGCTCGTGATGCAGCACGACCGCGCCGACCGCGGCCAGCACGATGCCGCCCCAGGTGGCGATAGCCGCTACTCGGCTCAGCCGCTTGGAGAAGTCCACGCGTGTCCTCCCCGTCGAGTTCCGTTCACTTCTGTCTCGGGTGTCGATGCTGCGTGCTGTAGCCGCTGGGCGTCAGGTGCTGAGCAGGGGGCGTCAGGCACTGCGCCGGCCGCGCGGCAGCGCATCGCGCAGCCGGATGATCGCGGCCACGTCGAGCACGGCGATCGGCCCGTCTGCGCGCGGCAGCTGGCCGACGATGAGCTCTGCGCCCGGCCCCGGCATCGCGGCCGGAAACTCGGCGACCTGCTCGGCGATCGTCGTCGTACCGTCCACCGCGTCGACCACCAGGCCGACCGTGGCCACGTCGGTAGCGACGACCACCAGCCGAGCGCGTGCGGTCAGCTCGACCTGCTCGCCGCCGAGGAGGCCGCGGAGGTCGAGGACCGGCAGGATGCGGCCGCGCCAGTTGGCGACGCCGGCGAGCCAGCCCGGCACGCCGGGCATGCGGGTGACGTGCGGCGCCTTGCCGACCTCGGCGACCGATCCCAGGTCGACCGCGAACCGACCTGCCCCGAGCCGTACGACGATGGCGTCCGACTCGGCAGCCTCAGCCGCCGCGCCGTCCGCAGCCACGCGCACGTCTTCGGTCACGCCTTGGTTGTCGGCCGCTCCGCCCTTCGGGTGAAGAAGCTGGCCAGCGCGACCGCGGCCAGCGCGCCGACCAGCCCGGCGAGGAGGTAGAGGATGCCGACGACCGCGACGCCCGGATCACCCGCGAGCCGGCCCGGGATGATCACCTCGTCGCTGGGCCGCGACACGCTCGACGCAAGCAGCACCGCGACCAACCATCCGATTCCTGGCATGGCCGCGGCGGGGAGGTCGCGCGCGGCGATCGCTGCGCTGAGCCCGACTGCAACGTTGCCCACGAAGGCGATGACGACCGAGAGCCCTTCGACGCCGCCCGGCAGCCGTAGCGGCACGAGGAAGGCTCCCCAGATGCCGAGCACCGCGCCGAGGACGACGAGCGCGACATAGACCAGCCCGATCGGAAACCGGTCCGCGCGCTCCTCCTCGGCCACGCCGGCCAGCCTAGGCAGCGCCCGCCGTCATCGTTGAGTGCGACGAAGTACACCTTGCAGCGACGGCCACAAGGTGAACTTCGTCGCACTCAACAGGCAGGTCAGTCGGTCGTCACGGACGAGGCAACGGCGCGGTCGACAGTCGCAGCCTCGCGCAGGTCGATCACCCGCGACGACCCGACGGCGTCCGCCGGACCGCCGGCGTCCTCGAGCACCTCGGTGATCTCATGACCGACGAGCTCGTTGCGCTCGAGCAGTGCGTCGCGCAGTGCGCGGACGAGGTGCTGGTTGGCCTCCATGCGGCCCTTGATGAGCACCTTCTGCTCTTGCAGCATCTCCTCGACGCGGGCCCGACCTTCGCCATCGCCGAGCACGCGGCCGACGAGGTTCGTGTCGCTGAACGCGCTGCCCTGCACCGCGGCGTAGGAGACGAGCGTCCCGGCCATGCCGGCCGCTCCGACCATCTGCGCCGCGACGTTGGTCGCGTAGAGCAGGTCACCGCTCGGGCCGGTGGAAACGTCGCCGAAGAAGATCTCCTCCGCGCACTGACCGGCCAACGCGATCTGGATCAGCTGGAGCATCTCGGTGCGCGACCGCGTGAACACCTCTTCGGCGTCGCCGTGCGCGAGCATGCCGAGAGCCTCGCGACGCTTGATGATCGACAGGACCTCGAGCCGGCGCGTGGGTGCGACGAGGTACGCCGCAGTCGCGTGGCCAGCCTCGTGTGTCGCGATGAGCCGCTTCTCGTGGTCGGTGTAGCCGATCGGCTGGCCGAGACCAACGGTCGTGGTCAGGCGGGCCCGCTCGATGTCCTTCCACGTCATCTGCGTGTCGCCGCGGCGTACCGCGTTGACGAGCGCCTCGTCGAGCAGGTTCTCGATCATCGCCGGCGTGTAGGCGTGCGTGACCGCGGCCAGAGCGTCGCGATACTCGTCGTCCGCGAGCTCCTCGTGGTGCGCCTTGCGCGCGAGGAAGTGGTCGATGAGTGCCCGGCGGCCACGCTGGTCGGGCTTCTCGAAGGTGAGCGACCGGTCGAACCGGCCCGGCCGGAGCAGCGCCGGGTCGAGCGAGTCCGCGCGGTTGGTCGCGGCAATGATCAGCACGTTGGCGCGCGGCGGTGTCGGCCGCGGGATCTGACGGTGCAGCGGCAGCATCAGGTTGATCGCGTCCACGAACCTCGCGGCGAACTTCTGTCGCCCCGACGGCATGTCGAACGACTGCATCTGCACGAGCAGCTCGTTGACGATGCTGCCGAGGTCGCCGCCACCGGTGAACGCCGTCGTGATGCTTCCGCCGGGCTGGGCGTCGTACCGGCTCGTCGCCGTCAGCATCGTCAACGACCCGCAGCAGTCCAGCGACGGCGTGTTGGCGACGACGGCCGGCGTGACGGCCTCCGTCATCGCCGAGTTCATGCCGCGGCGGCTCATGCCAATCGCGTCGATCTCCTCGATGAACGCGATCGCACCACCCTCAGCGAGCGCGACGCTGCGCAGCTTCTTGAAGAAGTTGCGGATCTTCAGCGCGCTCGCGCCCTGGAACATCGACTGGAACGACGTGCCGGACACGAACAGGAACGGAACGCCGGCCTCGGCGGCCATGGCCTTCGCCGTGTGCGTCTTGCCGGTGCCCGGTCCGCCTTCGAAGAGGATGCCGCGCCGCGGTGTGCCGCCGGTGACCTCCATGAACGCCTGATGACCGAGGAAGAGGTTGAGGCTGCGGACGACTTCTTCCTTCACTGCGTCGATGCCGACGACGTCGTCGAGCCGGACGTCGAGCTGCTCGGGGCGGTAGAGCACGTGCGGCGACCGGCCGAAGATGACGAACGGCATGACGACGGACAGGATCAGTACGACGAAGAACAGGACCGGCATCCAGACGAGCAGGTCGATGTGCGGCATCCGCAGCAGGTTGAGCGGGTGCCCCCGGTCGATGCGCCACCACAGGTAAAGCGCAGGGAGGCCGGCGTAGAACGCGAACCGCCACAGCCGCTTCTTGCGCATGACCTCGCGGTTGCGCCCGACGTCCGCGCCGGCCATGCGCACGACGACGTCACCGGGGGCGGCGAGCAGCGGGAGGGGCGACCCGGCGACTTTGGTGCGTTCCATTTGGCGGGTCTCCCTAAAGCGAGGGCAGGACCCCGGTCGCCTGGGTCTCGAAAAAGGTGCTTCGAGGGGCTCAAGTCTCCGGACGGCGCTGCCGACAATGTGCTCAGCGGGTGGTGTGTACCCGAAGTCTCGCACCGGTTATCACCCGATGGCTACGCACGGTGACCAATTCACCCGATTGGCGCAGCGTCCGCTCCGGCCCTCAGAGACCCGCGAACAGGTCCTCTTCCATCTCGCCGTCCGGCGGCGGCGTGCCGCGGATGAGTCGGTAGTGCTCCAGCCCGAACGCCCGCTGCCCGATGTCGTTCGACAGCGCGAAGAACGGGCCGTCGACCTGGATCTGGGTCCGGTGCGCCTTCATCGCGGCGGTCTTGTTCTCGAGGTAGTCGCGGGCGTCGATCCGTGTGGTCACGATCTCGTCCGGGTCGCCGAACGGAAGGTCGTCGGGTGAGGTGACGCCGAACGGCGCTTCCTCGCCGAGCTCCTTCAATGTCTGCCAGCCCTGCTTGAGCAGCGAGACGGGAAGCGCCATGTAGTAGAGCTTGCTCGGCTGCCACGGCTCGCCCGCCTCGGGATAGCGCCCCGGGTCGGCGCTGGCCTCGAACGCGGACACGGCCACACGGTGCGCCTGGATGTGGTCGGGGTGTCCATAGCCGCCGACCTCGTTGTAGGTGATGACGATTTGCGGCCGCACCTCACGCATGACCTTGACGAGCTCGCCGGTCGCGGTCTCGAGGTCGGCCTGCCAGAAGCAGTCGGCCCTGTCGTTGGCGGGCTCGCCCATCATTCCCGAGTCGCGCCACCGGCCCGGACCCCCGAGGAACCGGTGGTCGGTGACGCCGAGCTCCTTCATCGCCTGCGCGAGCTCGTCGATGCGGTGCTGACCGAGCGCGTCGTCCTTGTCAGCCGCGAGATGTTCGAGGTCCGGGACGAGGATCTCGCCCTCCTCGCCCAACGTGCACGTGACGAGGGCGACGTGGGCGCCGTCCGCGGCGTACTTCGCCATCGTCGCGCCGGTGCCGATCGTCTCGTCGTCGGGATGCGCGTGCACGAGCAGCATCCGACGTTCTGCGGCTATCACGCCGCGCAGGTTAGCCGGAGCGTGGCTCAGCTGGGGTAGCTCGCGTTCGACGGCCCGCCGGTCCATGAGTCGATGATCGCCTGGATGACCGGTACGTCGGGCGGCAGCCAGTCGACGTCGAACAGCTCGTGCGTGCCGAGCCAGCGCAGCTCCGCGTGGTCGAGTGGTCGCGGATCGCCGTCGTCGACGGTTGCCCAGTAGGTGCGCAGGGTTGCGTCACCGCCGACTGTCGTGACGTCGTCCGCGGCGCGATCGCCGACGGTGATGTCGACGCCGAGCTCTTCGCGGATCTCGCGGCGCAGTGCGTCTTCGTCGGTCTCCCCCGGCTCGACCTTGCCGCCCGGCAGCTCCCACCGGCCGGCGAGCTCGGCCGGACGCGAACGCTTGGCGGCCAGCAGGCGCGGCGGCGTACCGGTCACAATCGCCGCCGCCACGACGACAACATCCGGACTCGTCACTTTGCCGGCGGGATGGCGCGGACGTGCATGCCGTTCTGCTCGAGACCCCGCTCGAGCGAGGCGACGACGGTCTCGATCACCTTGACCCGGGCCCAGCGCTTGTTCTCGGCCTCGACGAGAGTCCATCGCCCGCCGTCGTGGTCGGTGCGGTCGAGCATGTCGTCGACAGCATGCTCGTAGGCCTTACGACGACGGCGGTTGCGCCAGTCCTCGTCGGTGAGCTTCCAGCGGCGCAGCGGATCATGCTCGCGCGACTCGAACCGCTTGAGCTGCTCCTCCTCGCTCAGGTGCAGCCACAGCTTGACGATGACCATGCCTTCGGCGGCGAGCATCGACTCGAACGCGACGATCTCGTCGTAGGCGCGGGTCCATTGCTCCTTCGTTGCGAAATCTTCGACCCGCTCGACGAGCACCCGGCCGTACCAGGAGCGGTCGAGGACTGCCATGCCGCCCCAGCCGGGCAACGCCGGCCAGAACCGCCAGAGGAAGTGGTGCCGCTTCTCGTCGTACGTCGGCGCCGCGAACTCGGCGACCCGCACATGCCGCGGGTCGAGCGGGGCGACGAGTCGCTTGATGCATCCGCCCTTGCCCGACGCGTCCCAGCCCTCGAAGACGACGCACAGCGGCGGGCCGAGCTTCTCCGGTTCGCCGAGGAGTCCGCCGGCGAGCAGCCGCAGCTGCAGGAGCCGCTTCTGCGCAACAGAGAGCCGGTCCGCTTCCTCGGCCGCGTTGAGCCGTAGCGAAAGGTCGAGTTCGTCGAGCCGCCCCACGACCGCAACGTAGCCCCTGCGCCTACACGTTGAAGCGGAACTCCGTCACGTCGCCGTCTTGCATGACGTAGTCCTTGCCTTCGATGCGCACCTTGCCGGCGGCGCGTGCGGCAGCCATCGAGCCCGCGGCGACGAGGTCGTCGTAGGACACGATCTCCGCCTTGATGAAGCCGCGTTCGAAGTCGGTGTGGATGACACCTGCGGCTTGCGGTGCCGTCGCACCCTTGCGGATTGTCCAGGCGCGCGACTCTTTCGGACCCGCGGTGAGGAACGTCTGCAGTCCAAGCGTCTCGAAGCCGACACGGGCAAGGATCGCCAGACCGGACTCGTGCTGCCCATATTCCGTGAGCAGCTCTTGCGCGTCAGCTGCGTCGAGTCCGATGAGCTCCGACTCGAGCTTCGCGCTCACGAAAACAGCGGCCGACGGCGCGACGAGGTCCGCGAGCTTTGCGCGAAGACTGTCGTCACCGAGCGCGGTGTCGTCGAGGTTGAAGACATAGATGAACGGCTTGTCTGTCAGCAGGAACGACTCACGCAGCGCGTCCCGGTCGAGCGATGGGTCGCTGCTGACCGGACGGCCTTTGTCCAGCACCTCACGCGCCCGTCGTACGGCGTCGTACTCAGCTCGCTTCTCCGGTCGCATCCGCGCTTCGCGTTCGAGCTTGCCGAGCCGGTTGTCGACCGTCTGAAGGTCGGCGAGGACGAGCTCGGTGTTGATCGTCGCGATGTCGTCGGCCGGGTCGACGCGGCCATCGACATGCGTCACGTCGGGGTCGTCGAAGACGCGGACGACTTGGCAGATCGCGTCGGCTTCACGAATGTGCGACAGGAACTTGTTGCCGAGACCCTGCCCCTCGCTCGCACCGCGCACGATGCCGGCGATGTCCACGAACGTGACCGTCGCCGGGACCGTCTTGGCGCTGGCGAACATCTCCGTCAGGACGTCGAGGCGAGGATCCGGGACGTTGACGATGCCTACGTTGGGGTCGATCGTCGCGAACGGGTAGTTGGCCGCCAGCACGTCGTTCTCCGTCAGCGCGTTGAACAGCGTCGACTTCCCGACGTTGGGCAACCCGACGATGCCGATCGACAACCCCATACGTCCATTGTCGCGGACGAGACGGCCGCCCCTGTTCGTTGATCATGGGCAAGTACGCCGACACGCCCGCGCGTCGCAGCCAAGTTGCCCATGATCAACGGCGGCGGGGGCGCGTCGTACGGCGAAATTGTCGGCACCGGACGAGACGATTGCCCGCATGAACGTCGCCGCAGTCCTCATCGCTCTCGTCACGCTCGTCGCCGGCCTCGCGGCGGGATGGGCACTCGCCCGCAGCCGCCAGGCGAGCGCGCTGGCCGAGCAGGCTCAGCTCCTCGCCGAGCGGGACGCGGCCCGGGCCGAGACTGCCGCCGCCAAAGCGGAGGCGCAGACGATCCGCGCGGAGCGGGACGATGTCGCCCGCGAGCTCCGCACCGCCGAGGCCGCGGTCGCCGACGCCGCCGCCCGGCTCGACAGCGAGCGGGCATCGAGCGCCGAGAAGCTCGCCCTGCTCGAGCAGGCGCAGGTGCAACTGAAGGACGCGTTCTCCCGGCTGTCGACGGAGGCGCTGGACAAGAGCCAGGCGCGGTTCATGGAGATGGCCGACGCGAAGTTCAAGCAGGCCGGCGCCCCGCTGACCGAGACACTCGGCAAGGTCGAGGTGCAGCTCCGCGAGATAGAGAAGTCCCGCGCGGGTGCCCAGCAGGCGCTGATCGAGCAGATCGAGCGGGTCCGCCTCTCCGGTGAGGAGCTCAAGCACGAGACCGCCGCCCTCGTCAGCGCTCTGCGCAAGCCGCAGGCGCGTGGCCGTTGGGGCGAGCTTCAGCTTCGTCGCTGTGTCGAGTTCGCCGGGATGACCGACCGCTGTGACTTCACCGAGCAGACCTCGATCAACACGAGCGACGGCATCCTGCGGCCCGACCTCGTCGTACGTCTCGTCGGCGGCAAGAACATCGTCGTCGACTCGAAGGTGACGCTGTCGGCCTATCTCGAGGCGCACGACGCAACCGATGACGCCGTCCGCGAGGAGCGGCTGGCCGCGCACGCTCGGCACCTGCGCACCCACGTCGAGCAGCTCGCCGCGAAGTCCTACTGGTCGCAGTTCTCGGCCGCGC
>JAFAQI010000427.1 GCA_019246495.1 Frankiales bacterium
GGCGCTGACGTCCCGCGGCTGACCGGGTCGCGGCCGGCAGCGACATTACGATCGAGCCATGCCTCCCGCCGCGCGTCGTAACCGAGGCGCGGGGGACGCCAAACGAACAGGTCGTAAACGCCTGCAACGCGTCGAGGAGACCTCGGCCGGCGGCCTGGTGCTCGACCAGCGCGACCTGACCGGCGCCCGCGCCGCGCTGATCGGCCGCATCGACCGGCGCGGCCGGCTGCTGTGGTCGTTGCCGAAGGGGCATGTCGAGCCGGGTGAGACCGCCGAGGACGCCGCGGTCCGCGAAGTGATGGAGGAGACGGGCATCACCGGGCAGGTTCTTGCACCCCTCGGCACCATCGACTTCTGGTTCGTCGCGGACGGCAGGCGGATCCACAAGACGGTCCATCACTTCCTTCTCGTGTGCACCGGCGGAGAGCTGTCCGACGAGGACGTCGAGGTCGAGCAGGTCGAGTGGGTCCCGCTCGGAGACCTGCCGGAGCGACTCGCCTACGCCGACGAGCGGCGGCTGGTCGAGCAGGTGCCCAAGCTGCTGGCGGACTCTGCGTGACCTCGCCGGCGCGGGCGGGCCGGCGAGGTCGGCTGACCTCCGGCATCACGCGGCGCCTTACGGCCGGTGCGGTCGTCGCCGGTCTCATGGCGCTCGCTCCCGCCGCGGCCGCCACCACCCCCTCGCCGACGCCGGCTCCGGGAAGCGGGCTGCCCATCACCGTCGAGCTCGCGAGCCTGCGGCCGTTCGCGCCGCAGCCAGGCTCCGTCATCCGCATCGCCGGCAGCCTGCGCAACGTCTCCACCTCGCCCGCGACCGGGCTGCATCTCGCCCTCCAGATGAGCAGCGGTCACGTCGGATCCCGCGGCGAGTTCGACCAGTACGCCGACACCCCCGACGGTCCACCGCCGACGTCAGCCGTCGCCGTTCCGACGGCAACCGTGGTTCTGCACCGGGCGGAGCTCGCGCCCGGCAGCACCGAACGGTTCCGGCTGAGCGTCCCGGTCGACGACCTGCCGGGCCTGCAACCGTGGGAGGTCTACGAGCTGGCCCTTGTCGTGACCGGCACGTCGACGAATCCCGCCGCCCCCGGTACGACGACGCTCGGTCGCCTGCGCACGTTCCTGCCCTACGCGCCCGTCGACGCGACCGGAGTCGGGCAGCGGGTGCGGCTGGCCTGGGTCTGGCCGCTCGTCGACCGCCCGCACGGGCCTGACTCGTCCACGTGGGCGGACGACCTGCTCGCGCCTGAGCTGCGCACCACCGGACGGCTGGGCGGTCTGGTCGCTGCCGCCGAAGCGGCCGCGGCGCAGCACCGGCCGCCGGCCCCGCCACGCAAGCGCGGCAAGCATCACCACGCCCGTCCCCGGCCGCCGAAGCCGCCACTGCGCCCGGTGCCCGTCACCTGGACGATCGACCCGATGCTCGTCGACGACGCGACGCACATGGCCGCCGGCTACCGCGTCGGCAACTCCGGCAAGGCCGGCGGCGGGCAAGCGGTGGCCCGGACCTGGCTCGCCGCATTGCACGACGGGGTCGGTTCAGGCGAGGTGCTCGCGCTGCCCTACGCCGACCCCGACCTCACGGCGAGCGACCACGCCGGTCTCGACCCCGAGGTGCAGGTCGCGCGCACGACCGGTGAGGCGCTTGTCCAGCATGAGCTCGGCGTCACGCCACTCACCTATGCCTGGCCGCCGGGCGGCAGCACCGACCAGCGGACGCTCGACTCGTTGTTCGCCGCCGGGGCGACGACCGTGCTCCTCGACTCGCAGGCGCTGCCGGTCGTGGGTCCGGAACCCAACGAGACCCTGAGCGCCACCGCAACCGCACGGGCCCGCGACGGGAACCTCAGCGCGTTGCTGTCCGACCACGGTCTCGCGGCGGTTGCCGAAGCGGGTGCGACCGACCCGGCGACGTCCGGGCTTCAGGTGCAGCGGCTGCTGAGCGAGCTGCTGATGATCCAGGCAGAGTTTCCGACGGATCAACGCAGCCTTGTCGTCGCACCGTCGAGACGATGGGCGCCGGCTCCGGCCTACGCCGCCGAGCTGCTCTCCGCCACCGGGCAGGTGCCCTGGGTGCAGCCCGTGACGCTGTCGCGCGTCGCGGCGAGGCCACCGTCGCCCAAGATCGTCCGCGGCCCGATCGTGCTGTCGCCGCTCGCGCGCCAGTCGATGCTCCGTCACGGTTATCTCGCCCGGGTGCTCGCCCTCAGCAAACGAGTCGACGCGTTCGCCTCGATCCTTCCGGCCGGAGACGCGCAAGCCCGCGACTTCGACGGCGGCGTCCTCCGGCTGCTCTCGTCGGCATGGCAGGCGCAGCCGGCGGCCGCGGATGCGCTCCGCCGGTCGTTCAGTCGCACGGTGGAGAACACCCGCGACATGGTCCGCATCGCCTCGCGGGCGAGCTCCGTCACGCTGACGAGCCACAGCGGCACCGTGCCGGTGACAGTGCTCAACGACCTCGACCGGCCGGTGACCGTCGTCGTCCGCATCGGCGCCACGCCGCACCTCGTCGTCCGCGGTGGCGACACTCCTCGCCGAATCCCGGCGCACACCCGCGTGCCGGTCGACGTACGCGCCACCGCGCAGACCTCCGGCACGTTCCCGCTGACCGTGACGCTGTTCACGCCGACCCATCCGGCCGTGCGTTACAGCCTCAAGCCGGTGACGATTCTCGTCCGGTCGACCGCCTACGGGACGACGGCGCTGCTCATCACCGGCGGGGCGACGGCGATGCTGCTGATCGCAGTCGCCGTCCGGCTGGTCCGGCGCGCCCGGTCGGCCCGCCGCGCGGCCGCCACGTGACAAGCGGCCAGCAGGCCGGCGACCCTCGACCGGGCAGCCTGGCGCGGTCCGGGCTCGCCATGGCCACGGGCACACTCGCCTCCCGCGGCACCGGGTTCCTTCGCACCGTCGTCATCGCGGCCGCGATGGGCCTGCGGGTCGGCGACAGCTACAACGTCGCCAACACCATCCCCAACATCGTCTACGACCTCTTGCTCGGCGGCGTGCTGACGAGTGTCGTCGTACCGCTGCTGGTCCAGGCGGCGCGCGACGACGGGGACAGCGGCGAGGCGGCCGGCCAGCGACTGGTGACGATCGTCGTCGCGGTCCTCACAGTCGTGGCCGTGCTGGGGGTCGTGCTCGCACCGCAGATCGTGTCGATCTACGGCAACCACCTGCACCCGCCCCAACGCGAGCTCGCCACGACGTTCGCGCGCTACTTCCTTCCGCAGGTGCTGTTCTACGGCGTTGGTGCTGTTCTCGGCGCGATCCTCAACACCCGCGGCAGCTTCGTCGCGCCCATGTGGGCGCCGGTGCTCAACAACCTCGCCGTCATCGTGTCCGGTGGCCTTTTCATCGCGATCACGAGCGGCACGCCGCAACCCGGTCACCTCGGCCGGGCCGCGACGTTGGTCCTCGCGCTCGGCACGACCGGCGGCGTGGTGCTGCAGACCATCGCGCTGCTGCCCGTGCTCCGCCGCGTCGGGTTCCGGTTGCGAGCCCGGTGGGACTGGCGCGGCGCCGGCCTGCGGTCTGCGGGCGTCTTCGCGGCCTGGATCACCGGCTACGTCGTGACCAACCAGGTCGGCTACGCGGTCATCGTCAACCTGGCGACCGCGGCGGGACGAGCGCAAGGCCCGCACGGGTCAGGCCTGTCGCCCTACACCTATGCGTTCATCCTCTTCTCGCTGCCCTACGCCGTGGTGTCGGTGACGGTCATCACGGCACTGTTCCCGCAGATGAGCCGCAGCGGCGTCGACCGGGACCACAGCGGACTCGCCGAAACCTCGGCCGAGGGGCTGAACCTGTCCGGCGTCATCCTCGTCCCCGCGACGGTCGCGCTCGTCTGTCTCGGTCCGCTTCTCGGCACGATCGTGTTCGCGCACGGCAACATCGGACTGGACGGCGCCCGGCTCATCGGCGCCACTCTCGCCGGCTTCGGCATCGGCCTGGTGCCGTTCTCGGCGTTCCAGCTCCAGCTGCGCGCGTTCCTGGCGATGCGCGACTCCCGCACACCGTTCCTCGTCAACCTCCCCGTGACCGCGGTGAACATCGCGGCCGACGTCGCCCTCTACCTCCTGCTTCCGGCCCGGGACAAGGTCGTCGGGCTCGCGCTCGGCTTCTCGCTGTCCTACGCCGTCGGTGTCGCGATCTTCGGAGTGCTGCTGCGCCGCCGGCTCGGCCCGGCCGAGCGGCCCGTCCTCCAGACGCACGTCCGCCTGGGTGTGGCCGCGCTGCTCGCCGCCGGCCCCACCTACCTCGCCGCCCGGCTGCTCGTCGCCGGGCTCGGCCGCGGCCCGGAAGCGGCGTTCGTCGCAGTCGTGGTCGCCTGCCTCGCGGGTGCCGGCACCTTCCTCGCCGTCGCCCGACGGATGCGCATCACCGAGCTGACCGCCCTGACAGCCCTCGTCCGCCGCCGGCTCCGCCTGGCCTGACCCGCGCTCAAGGCCTTCCCGAACTCCGCCGACATTCAGGCAGGGAGGGCAGACATGGACACCCGTGGCCGCGACCGCGGCAGCATCGTGCTCGGCTGGCTGACGAGGCTCGTCATCGCGCTGGCCGTCGCCGGCGTGACGCTTTTCGACACCGCGTCGGTCATCGCTGCCCACGTCAGCGCCTCCGACGACGCCGCCAACGCCGCGATCGCGGCCGGCGACGACTGGCGGACCAGCCACAACCTCCAGTCGGCCTACAACGCGGCCGTCGCCTCCATCACCAACCCGAGCGAGACCGTGCTGACCCGCGGCTTCGCGATCGACCCGGACGGCACCGTCCACCTGTTGGTACGCCGTACGACACGCACGATCCTCATCCAGCACATCGGTCCGCTGGAGAGCCGCTTCGGCACCGTGACCGTGTCCGGCGAGGCGCCGCCGCCGACCCAGTGACCGGCCGGTTCCGGCGCGGCGCGGCGACCTCCGTCGCGGTCGTGCTGCTGAGCGGGTCAGCGACCGCGCTCACGTCCTCAGGTCCGGCAGCTGCGGACACCATCGCCAACGCCCGGGCCCGGGCCGCCGCGCTCGCTGCGACGGTCAGCCGGCTCCAGACCCAGGCCGAGGTCGCGACCGAGCGCTACGACGCGGTCGAGGCGGAGCTCGGGCAGGCGGTCATCCGCCAGTCACTCGCCGAGCGGCAGGCCGAGGCCGACCAGGCCAGCGTCGACGTGGCGAGCGCCCAGATCACCGACCGGGTGCGCGCGTTCTACGAGAGCGGCGGGCAGGTCACGCTGCTCGCGACCGTGCTCGACGGCAGCGATCCGACCGACGCGATGACCCGCATGCACCTCGTCGGAAGTCTGCTGTCGGCCAACGAGTCCGACGTCTCGGCCGCCGCCGCGATCACGGCGAAGGCTACGCAGCTCGCGGCCAGCCTCACCTCGGCCGCGAGCCGGGTGACCCAGCTGCAGAAGCAGGCCGCCGCGGCGGCCATGCGCGTCCAGACCCTCCTCGCGACCCAGCGCAAGGCGCTCGCCGCGGCGACCAGCGACGTACGACGACTCGTCGCCCAGCAG
>JAFAQI010000455.1 GCA_019246495.1 Frankiales bacterium
GGCGACCGGCCGGCCCGGCGGCGTCGCGGCCGGCGCGGTCGCGGAGGTCGCGGCGGAGCCGGCACAGGCGAGGTCGGCGCAGGCGAGACCGGCGGCGACGAGCCGACCGAGGACGCTTCCGAGGCCGTTAGCGCCCAGCGGCGCGGCGCCGCGGCCCAGAGCGCTGACTCCAAGAGCTCCGAGCCGACGAGCACCGACAGCGGCGACAGCGGCGGGGACGAGGGCGACGACGGGGACGACTCCGCCGAGACCGGCGAGGGTGGCGGCACCAGCGCGTCCGCCCGGCGCCGCCGCCGGCGCCGGCGCCGTCGTACCGGTGAAGGCGGCGAGGGCGAGACCGACGCCGACGGCACGTCCGAGGACGAGGGCGTCGAGACCGTCGTCCACGTCCGCGAGCCGCGGCCGCCGGCGAAGAAGAAGGCGGCCGCGCCGCGCGACGCCGACGACGACGGCGTCCGGGGCGTCAAGGGCTCGACCCGGCTCGAAGCGAAACGGCAACGCCGCCGTGAGGGCCGTGACACCGGCCGGCGCCGGCCGCCGATCATCACCGAGGCGGAGTTCCTTGCCAGGCGCGAGTCGGTCGACCGTGTGATGGTCGTCCGGCAGACCGCCGAGCGCACGCAGATCGCGGTGCTCGAGGACGGGATCCTCGTCGAGCACTACGTCACCCGCAAAGACCAGACGTCGATGGTCGGCAACGTCTATCTCGGCAAGGTGCAGAACGTCCTGCCGAGCATGGAGGCGGCGTTCGTCGACATCGGCCGCGGCCGCAACGCGGTGCTTTACGCCGGCGAGGTCAACTACGACGCGAGTGCGCTCGAAGGACGCCCGCCGCGCATCGAGCAGGCGCTGAAGAGCGGCCAGTCGGTGCTCGTGCAGGTGACGAAGGACCCGATCGGCAGCAAGGGCTCGCGACTGACCAGCCAGGTGTCGCTGCCGGGCCGCTACATGGTCTACGTCCCCGATGGCCGGTTGTCCGGCATCAGCCGCAAGCTTCCGGACACCGAGCGCACCCGGCTCAAGGGAATCCTCAAGCGGCTCACCCCGGACGAGGCCGGCGTCATCATCCGCACGGCGGCAGAGGGTGCGTCGGAGGAAGAGCTCGAGCGCGACCTCAACCGGCTGCACGCGCAGTGGCAAGACATCGAGAAGAAGGCGCAGACGGCAAGTGCGCCGTCGCTCATCTACAGCGAGCCCGACGTCGTCATCCGGGTCGGCCGCGACATCTTCAATGAGGACTTCAAGGAACTCATCGTCTCGGGCGCCGACGAGTGGGACACGATCGACAACTACCTGCGGTGGGTCGCGCCGGATCTCGCCGAGCGAGCCCGCAAGTGGACGGATGACGAGGACGTCTTCGCGGCGTACCGCATCGACGAGCAGCTGGCGAAAGCGCTCGACCGCAAGGTCAACCTGCCGTCCGGCGGGTCGCTCGTCATCGACCGCACCGAAGCCATGGTCGTCGTCGACGTCAACACCGGGAAGTTCACCGGCAAGGGCGGCAACCTAGAGGAGACCGTCACCAAGAACAACCTCGAGGCGGCCGAGGAGATCGTTCGCCAGCTGCGGCTGCGCGACCTCGGCGGCATCATCGTCATCGACTTCATCGACATGGTGCTCGAGAGCAACCGCGACCTCGTGCTGCGCCGACTCATGGAGTGCCTCGGCCGCGACCGCACCCGCCACCAGGTGGCCGAGGTCACGTCGCTCGGTCTGGTCCAGATGACCCGCAAGCGCGTCGGTCAGGGACTGCTCGAGGCGTTCAGCGAGGTCTGCAAGGAGTGCGGTGGGCGCGGCGTGATCCTCACGCACGACCCGGTCGCCTCCAAGCGCCCGCCCAAGCCGCGGCCACCCGCCGGGGTCAAGGGCATCAAGGCTTCCGGTGATGCCGCGACGCCGGCCTCGGACGGTTCAAGCGGCGGTGCCGCTACGACGGCAGCCGCGGCTGGGACCACCGCGGATGGCGCTGGGTCGGACGACACCGCTGCGGACGGCGAAGCCAAGCCCAAACGCCGCTCTCGGGGCGGCCGCGGGCGGGGGACCAAGGCCGCGGCCGAGGCCAACGGCGCCGGCGGTGCGGCGACCGAGCCGAGCGATGCCGAGAAGTCGAGTGAGCCGGTGGCTGCCGGAGCCGTTGCGAGCGGCGAAGCCGCGAGCTGACCCGGCGGTCGGCTAGAGCGCCGGCGTGCGGCGGCGCAGGTCGATCGTCGTACCCGCCGCGCTGAGCAGAGCGCGCGCCTTGGCGAGCGAGGTGTCGACCGCTTCGGCGGCAACGGCCATGTCGCCGGCCTCGAGGGCGTACTTGGCGACGGCGATCCCCTGGACGAGGTCGTCGATGGCGTCTCGCTCCGCTGGCTCCATGGGGCAAGTGTGACGGAGCCGGGCGGCCGGGGCTATGACTCGTTCGGGCCATTTGTCCGAATAGACCCGGTCGATCCATGCGTTCGACCGGCGCGGGCGGGTTCCGGTAGCCTCGACCAGATCCTTCCGCGCGGTTCCCGCGCGCGCAGCCTGTCTCGAGGAGCCCCACCGTGTACGCGATCGTCCGCACCGGCGGTCACCAGCACAAGGTCGCCGTTGGCGACACGCTGGAGGTCAACCGGCTCAGCGCCGCCCTCGGCGACTCCGTGACCCTGCCGGCCGTGCTGCTGGTGGACGACGCGGGTGCGGTGACCTCCGACGCCGCCGCGCTCGGCGCGGCTCGCGTGACCGCTGAGGTCGTCGAGCACGGCAAGGGTCCCAAGATCATCATGCACAAGTTCCGCAACAAGACCGGCTACCACAAGCGCCAGGGGCACCGTCAGCACCTGAGCACGCTTCGGGTGACCGGTATCGAGACCGGAAAGTAGGCCCCGATGGCACACAAGAAGGGCGCCTCGTCCTCTCGCAACGGTCGTGACTCCAACGCGCAGCGGCTCGGCGTGAAGCGCTTCGGCGGCCAGGTCGTGAAGGCCGGCGAGATCCTCGTGCGCCAGCGCGGCACCCACTTCCATCCGGGCGACAACGTCGGCCGGGGCGGCGACGACACGCTCTTCGCGACCGCGGCCGGGGCGGTGCAGTTCGGCGTACGGCGGGGTCGCCGCGTCGTGTCCGTGCAGTCGACGGAGGCTGCGCCGAGCGCCTGACCCGGCGTCGAATCAGCGGCGCCCCGGAGTCATGGCAACGTCCTTCGTCGACCGCGCCGTCCTGCACGTCGCGGGCGGCGCCGGTGGCAACGGCTGCACCTCGGTGCATCGCGAGAAGTTCAAGCCGCTCGGCGGTCCCGACGGCGGCAACGGCGGCAACGGCGGTGACGTCGTGCTCGTCGTCGACCCCAGTGTGACGACGCTGCTCGACCTGCACCGTCATCCGCATCGCAAGGCCGGCAGCGGCAAGCCGGGACAGGGCTCCAACCGAGACGGCGCCAACGGCGAGCCGGTGCTTGTGGCGGTGCCCGACGGCACGGTGGTGCGCGACAACGCGACGGGCGAACAGCTCGCGGACCTCGTGGGCGCGGGGTCGACGCATGTCATTGCTCGCGGCGGCCGCGGCGGGCTCGGCAACGCCGCACTGGCGTCGGCGCGGCGCAAGGCTCCCGGGTTCGCGTTGCTCGGCGAGCCGGGCGAGGCGCGCGACGTCCTGCTCGAGCTCAAGACCGTCGCCGACGTCGCGCTGATCGGCTTTCCCAACGCGGGCAAGTCGTCGCTGGTCGCCGCGATGTCGGCGGCGCGGCCCAAGATCGCCGACTATCCGTTCACGACGCTCGTGCCCAACCTCGGTGTCGTCGAGGCCGGCGACACCGTGTTCACGGTCGCCGACGTGCCGGGCCTCGTGCCGGGAGCTTCTGCCGGGCGCGGGCTCGGGCTGGAGTTCCTGCGACACGTCGAGCGGTGCGCGGTGCTGGTGCACGTCGTCGACTGCGCGACGATCGAGCCGGACCGCGACCCGGTCTCCGATCTCGAGACGATCGAAGCGGAGCTCGCGGCGTACGACGAAGAGCAGTCGGTCGGCGCCGAACGGATCGGTCTGCTCGACCGGCCGCGGCTCGTCGCGCTCAACAAGGCGGACGTTCCCGACGCGCGAGATCTTGCGGACATGGTGCGCGAGGACGTCACGGCGCGGTTTGGCTGGCCGGTGTTCGTGGTGTCGGCGGCGACGCACGCGGGTCTGCGTGAGCTCGGCTTCGCGATGGCGGAGCAGGTGGCGGCGTCGCGCGCGGCC
>JAFAQI010000478.1 GCA_019246495.1 Frankiales bacterium
CCGAACCGGGTCTCGACGACATCCGCTCGCGCCTTGTGCGATTTGAACGAGCCGTCCCAACGGTCGGCCAGGATGTCGCAGACGATCCGGCCCGCGTTGTGCCGGTTGCCCTCGTACTGCGGGCCCGGGTTTCCGAGACCCACGACCAGCCAAGGGCCGTCGGCCGACACCGGTACCGCCTCTCGCGTGCGGGAGAGCTACTCGCCCGCGCCGTCGCCCTCGCCGGGCCCGCCGGCCGAGGACTCGGTGTCGGGGACGACGTCGCCCTGACCGCTCTCACCGGTGGCTGCCTCGTCGCCCGCACCCAGGTCGGCCTCACCCTCGGCGACCTCACCCTCGAGCTGCTCCGCAGTGGGCGCGGCGAGGATGTGTACGACGACGGCCTCGGGGTCGCCGGCCAGCTCGGTGCCCGAAGGCAGCTCGACGTCCTTCGCGTGGATCGCGTCGCCGATCTCGAGACCGTCGATCGACACCTCGAACGACGACGGGATGTGCGTGGCCTCGGCGGCGACGGACAGCACCGTGAGCTGTTGGTCCAGCAGGCCGCCGGAGACGACGTCACCGTTGACAAGGACCGGGACGTCGACAGTGATCTTCTCGCCGCGTCGCACCAGGATCAGGTCGACGTGCTCGATCTGCCCGCGAACGGGGTCACGCTGGATCGACTTGGGCAGCGCGAGCTCGCTGCCGCTGTCGAGCTCCAGGGACAGCAGCACGTTGGCGCCGTCAGTGCGCAGCGCGTGCTCGAAGTCACGCGTCGGCAGGGAGATGTGCCGCGGCTCGGTGCCGTGGCCGTAGAGCACCGCGGGGAGCTTCCCGGCGCGACGGGTCCGGCGGGCGCCCCCCTTGCCGAACTCGGTGCGCTGCTCGGCGCTGATGCGGACCTCGGCCACGACGTGGACTCCTCAACCGGACAGGGCTTTGTGATTGCGGCACCAGAGTCTAGGTGACGGCCGAGTCCGCGGCGAAACGCCACGGGCAGGACTTGTTCCGAGGGCGTCGAAAGGTCGCGATGACCGTATTCCGCGGGAGGACCGATGAAGCTCCGTACGCCGCTGCGCCCGCTGGCCGTCGCGGCCGCTGTCCTCACCGCGGTGGTCGTCGTACCAGGCGCCGGCGCGGGCACCCGGCACTCCGACATCGGCAGCGCCTCGGTCTACGGCCTGGACAAGAACTTCACGCTGGTCGGCTACACCAGCCTGTCCAGGCGCGGGATGAACTCCCCGATCGCCGTCGCCGGCCGCTGCGTCTACGTCGGCGACCGCTACATCTCATCGTCATCCGCCCGCGCGCACGGCGGCATCGCGATCGTCGACGCCGCCAACCCGGCCCGTCCACATCAGGTCGGCGCGATTCCGCCGGTCGCCGAGTCGAGCCAGCGCGAGATGCGCGCCGACGCCGGGCTGGGCATCCTCGTGGTCGAGAGCCTCTCGGCGATCGGCCAACCGGTCACCCCGGGGCAGCCGTCGATCAACAACCTGAAGATCTACGACATTCACAGCAACTGCCTCAAGCCGCGGCTGCTCGCCACTGTTGACTTCGGCGACCGGGCCCCGCACGAGTTCTTCCTCTGGAAGGACCCGAAGCACCCCGGCCGGGCGCTCGCCTACGTGACGTTCACCCTGCTCTCGCCGGACCTCATGGTCTATGACCTGGCGGATCCGGCGAAGCCCTCACTCATCGGGCTCTACGACCTCGGTATCGACCAGGCCCACAAGACGATCGACGTCGCCGACGAGAGCGGCTCGGGTTATCTGCACTCGCTCAGCGTGAGCGATGACGGCACCCGCGCCTACATGGCCACCTGGGACTACGGCTACTACGAGCTCGATACGTCGATGCTCGCCAACCCGCCGACACCGCTGGGGCTGGGCGTCGCACATCCGGTGGGTATCGGGCACTTCGACGACGGGCACAACGTGCACACGGCCGTGCGGTTCGCGGGCAACCGGCCGTATGTCTTCACGACGCAGGAGGACTACGCGCAGGCCGGGCACGGCTGCCCGTTCGGCTGGGTGCGCGTGGCCAAGCAGACGGGCGACGGTGGCGCGACCGAGGTCGGCCACTTCATGCTGCCGGAGAACGAGAAGCAGAACTGCGGCAAGAAGAACGGCACGTTCAGCTCGCACAACCCGACGCTGTTCCCCGACGTGGCACTGCTGACCTGGTACAGCGGCGGCCTGCGCGCCGTCGACATCAGTGACCCGGCACATCTCTACCAGGACGGGGCGTTCGTGCCGCGACCGCAGTTCACGCCGGCGCTGCGGGACAACCGCTTGTTCTTCCCCTCCTCGACGCAGCCGGGGATCCTGCCGACCGACTCGACGTACCCCGGGTCGACGGCGAAGTTCTGGACCGGCGCGATGTGGTCCTACCCCGTCGTGCAGAACGGACTGATCTACGTCGCCGACATCGACCTCGGTCTCTACATCCTTCGCTACACCGGCCCACACGCCGCCGAGATCGACCGGGCGAAGTTCGTGGAGGGCAACTCCGCACCCTCGCGCTACAGCGCAAAGGACAAGGAGATCGTGCGGCCGAAGGCACAGTGGCCGGCGATCGCCCGCGAGACCGCGAAGGGGCCGCTGGTCGAGCGTGCGCCGTTCGCGCACCGCGTGTCGAAGTACCTGGTCGCGCACGGCTTCCTCTGCATGTAGGAAGCCGGGGCGTCCCGGCCCCTGTGCCGAACGACGGCGACTGGTCAGGCGTTGCCGTCGAAGAGCGAGGTCACGCTTCCGTCGGCGAACACCTCGCTGATCGCCCGCGCGACCAGCGGGGCGATCGAGATGACGGTCAGCTTGTCGAACTGCTTGTCGGGGCCGATCGGCAGCGTGTTGGTCAGCACCACCTCGCTGATCCGGCTGTTCTTCAGCCGGTCGATCGCCGGACCGGACAGCACGCCGTGGGTCGCCGCGACGACGACCTTGTCCGCGCCTTCACGGAACAAGGTCTCGGCGGCCTTCGTGATCGTGCCCGCGGTGTCGATCATGTCGTCGACGACGACACAGGTGCGGCCCTCGACCTCGCCGACGACGCGGTTGGCGACTACGGAGTTGGCCACGGTGATGTCTCGGGTCTTGTGGATGAACGCAAGCGGCGTGCCGCCGAGCCGGTCCGTCCAGCGTTCCGCCACCCGCACGCGGCCGGAGTCCGGCGACACGACCGTGATGCTTCCGGTGTCATAGCTGCTCGCCACGTGCTGGGCGAGCAACGGCAGGGCGAAGAGGTGGTCCACCGGCCCGTCGAAGAACCCCTGGATCTGGCTCGTGTGCAGGTCGACGGTGAGGATGCGGTCGGCGCCGGCGGTCTTGTAGAGGTCCGCCACCAGCCGTGCGGAGATCGGCTCCCGGCCGCGGCTCTTCTTGTCCTGTCGCGCGTAGGGGTAGTAGGGCACCACCACGGTGATGCGCTTCGCGGAGCCTCGCTTGAGGGCATCGACCATCACCAGGGTCTCCATGACCCAGTGGTTGACGGGTGCCGTCATCGACTCGACCACGAAGGCGTCGCAGCCGCGGACCGACTCCTCGAAGCGCGCGTAGATCTCGCCGTCCGCGAAGTCCCGGATGTCCGTGGGGCTCACCGCGATGCCGAGCTCCCGCGAGATCTCCTCGGCGAGCTCAGGGTGAGCCCGCCCGGAGAAGAGCATGAGCGTCTTCTCGCCGGTGGTCTTGATGCCGGTCACGGCTCGCTCCCCTGTCGCGGGTCATCGGTGCTGCTGCGTGGCGGGGAAGGTGACTCCATTGTGCCTTCCGCTCCGGCCGCCCGGGCGGCTTCGGCCGACTTCGTGCCGGCGCGTCGGCGCAGCACCCAGCCGAGGATGGTGCGCTGGCGGGCCCGCCCGATGCCGATGGCTCCCGCCGGAACGTCCTCGGTCACGGCGGACCCAGCCGCCACATACGCACCCGCCCCGATCTCCCGCGGCGCGACGAGCATGCTCCCCGAGCCGACGAAGGCGGCATCCCCGACGGTGGTGTGGTGCTTGTCGACGCCGTCGTAGTTGACGAACACCGTGCCTGCACCGATGTTGGCGTCCGCACCGATCGTTGCGTCACCGACGTAGGTCAGGTGCGGCACCTTCGTCTGCGAGCCGATCTCGGCGTTCTTGGTCTCCACGAAGGCGCCGATCTTGCCGCCGGCGCCCAGCCGCGTCCCGGGACGCAGGTAGCTGTAAGGCCCGACGGATGCGTCCGCCCCGATCTCCGCTCCGACGCAGTGCGACTTGACGACCGTCGCGGAGGCGCCGACCACGGTGTCCGTCAGTGTGCAGTCCGGCCCGACGACGGCACCGGAGCGGATCACCGTTGCTCCGTGCAGCTGCGTGTTCTGGTGCAGCGTGACGTCGGGCTCGAGGCGGACGTTGACCCCCATCCAGGTGGTCTCCGGGTCGGTGACCGTCACCCCCTCGGCCATCCAGTGGGCGACGATCCGGTCGCGCATGATGCGCCGGGCAGTCGCGAGCTGCGCGCGGTCGTTCACGCCCAGCGTCTCCCGCCAGTCGTCGGCGACGACGCTGGCCACCACCGCTGAGCTCGCGACCAGGCCGGCGATGACGTCGGTGAGGTACTCCTCCTGCTGCGCGTTGTGCGGGGTGAGCTCGGCGAGCGATGCGCGGAGCGCCGCGGCGTCGAAGGCGTAGACGCCGGTGCAGATCTCGTTGATCTGGCGTTGCACGTCGGTGGCGTCGCGCTCCTCGACCACTCCCGTGACGTGACCGTCCGCATCGCGGGTGACCCGTCCGTAGTTGCCCGGGTCCGGCATCACCGCGGTCAGCATCGTGGCCGCCGCGCGAGTCTCTTCGTGCCGGGCGAGCACCGCCGTCAGCGTCGCGGTGGTGAACAGCGGCGTGTCGCCGTGCATTACGAGCACGGTTCCCTCGAGGTCGGGCAGCGCCTCCGCCGCCGTTCGGGCCGCGTGCCCGGTCCCCCGCGCCGGAGCTTGTACGACGACATCCGCGGACGGCGCGGCCTTGTTGACGAACCGCTCGACCTCCGGCTGGGCGGCCCCGCCGACGACGATCAGCGTGCGCTCGGGCTTCAGCGGCTCAACGGCCGACAGCACGTGACCGAGCAGGGTGCGCCCGCACATGCGGTGCAGCACCTTCGCCGTTGCGGACTTCATCCGGCTGCCCTGCCCAGCGGCGAGCACGAGCACGGCCGCCGGGCGAGCGTCGGTCACCTGTTCTCCCACCGGTCGATCCGGAGGGTCAGCCTAGTGCGGGCGCCTAATCGCCGTCGGCCCGTGCTGCGTGGCTCCCCCGCCTGGACTCGAACCAGGACAAGACACGGGACCAAAACCCGCCGGGCTGCCAATTACCCTACGGGGGACCAACCGCACATTCAGTCTGCACCATCCGCCGCCTGCCGGCGGGGCCCAATTCGGCTGAGGTGCAGTCAGTTGAGTCGCGGTCGGCTGAGTTGCGGTCAGCTGAGCCGGTGAATGTTGGGGTCGCTCGCGACAGCCGTCCACTGGCTGACCTCGGTTTGGTCGAGGTTGCCGCTCTCGTCGTAGCGGATGCGGTCGTCACCGTTCGTGCCGAGGGCGTCGAAGACCGACAGCAGCTTCAACCGCGGGAACGTCCCGGAGTCCAGCGCCGACTTGATCCCGCCGTAGTAGGCGTGCTGCGTGGCCGGCGAGGTCGCGATGGTGCCGAACTCACCGAGCCCCCACGGCTTGGACAAGTAGTCATGGTCCGCGTCGGAGTTCGCTGACAGGAAGTTGTAGAAGGGCGACACGCTGGCCGCGAAGTCGTTGTTGTTGTCGCCGTACGGGTCCCACATGATCCAGTCGACGAGGTCGTTGCCGGGCCAGAGGTCGTCCACCATGCAGTTCCAGGACTTCCAGCCCATGTAGTTCATGACCCACACGACGTTGGTGACGCCGAGGGCGGCGAATCGGTCGTGCACGTTGCGCCACATCGCGCGGTAGTCGGCGGGGGTCCCGGACGTGCCCTTGTAGGTGGTGCAGCCCGAAGCGCCGCTGGTCACGTCGTTCTCCGGCTCGTGGAAGATCGTGAGGAAGATCTTCGTGCTGCCGAGCCGCTTGAAGCTGTTGGCCATCGCGTCGATCTGCGAGTTGATGGTCGCGTTGCCACCTGTGGCGTCACTCCACGTCGAGGCCGGCTTCCAGTTG
>JAFAQI010000555.1 GCA_019246495.1 Frankiales bacterium
CCGACGCAGGGCGCGCTGCACTTGTCGATGTAGCCGAGCAGGCACGGACGGCCCACCTGGCCGGCGCGCTTGAAGACACCGGCGCTGCACGTGCGCATCGGAAAGACCCGCAGCAACGCGTCGAGAGTCTCGCGGATCGCCCAGGCATGCGCGTAGGGGCCGAAGTACTTCACGCCCTTGCGCTTCGCGCCGCGCATCACCTGCGCGCGGGGAAACTCCTCGTCCAGCGTGACGGCCAACCATGGATAGGACTTGTCGTCGCGATAGCGCACGTTGAACCGTGGGTCGAACTCCTTGATCCAGCTGTACTCCAGCTGAAGTGCTTCGACCTCCGTGCTGACGACCGTCCACTCGACCGACGCCGCCGTGCGCACCATCGTCTGCGTGCGCGGGTGCAGGTTGACGACGTCCTGGAAGTACGACGACAACCGGCTGCGCAGGCTCTTCGCCTTGCCGACGTAGACGACGCGTCCGTGCTCGTCACGGAACTTGTAGACCCCCGGCTGGTCGGGGATCGTTCCCGGCGCCGGTCGGTAGGACGCCGGATCTGCCACGCACCTCAGGCTAGTGCGGGGCCGACCCGCGTGCAGAGGACAAATGGGGCGTCTGGGAGGCTGCCCCGGCAACCTCACCCTCACCCGCTCGACGCACGAAGAGGGGATCGTGGAAGGCCAGATCACGGCCCACGTCGTGGTGGACGACGCTGGTATGAGCGGGCACGGCCACATGACCGTGCTGGGACTGGCTTGGCGCGATGACGACCCGCTCGCGGTGCGCATCAGCCTCGACGCGCAGCCCGACCATCCGGCACTGCCCCGCGGGGAATGGGTCGTGCTGCGCGACTTCCTGCGCTACGGCCTGGAGGAGCCGACCGGCGACGGGGCGGTCCGGATCCGACCCGGTGATGACGACCGCGTCGTGCTGGAGTTGATCGGCGGCGTGAAGCCCTACGCCGTGCACGCGCCGGCAGCGCTGATCGCTGAGTTCCTCGACGCGACAGAGGCGATCGTTCCGGCCGGCGCCGAGGCCGACGACACGGTGATCGACGCGCTGATCTCGCGGCTCCTGGACTACTGATGCCGTGCGCCTTGCAAGGGCAGCGATGACCGAGCCGACCCGGCGGCTCGTCCTCGTGCGGCACGCGAAAGCGGCCGACGCGGACCGCGACATCAACCGGCCGCTGAGCACCCGCGGGCTGCGCGACGCGCGGGAGCTGGGCCGGTGGCTGTCGGCGCGGACGATCACGCCGGACGTCGCCCTGGTCTCCCCTGCCCGCCGGGCTCGCGAGACCTGGGACGCCATCTCCTCGCGCGTCGGTGACGTGCCGGTCCAGGTCGAGGACGCGATCTATGACAACACTGTCGACGCCGTCCTCGCCGTGATCCGGTCGGCACCGTCCGACGCGGAGGTCGTCGCCGTGGTTGGGCACAACCCGGCGATCAGTGCGGTGGCGCATGTGCTGGACGACGGCGGAGGTGATGCCAATGCGCGCGCTGACCTCGCCCGGGGTTTCTCGACCAACGCCGTTGCCGTGTTCGCCGTAGCGCAGTCGTGGGCGGACCTGAAGGACGGTGGCGCGACGCTGATCGCATTCGCGACGCCGCGCGACGCCGGCTGACCCGAGCGGTTCCGGGCGCTACGCGCGCTTGCGCGCCGGCGTCTTCGTCGCTGCCGTCTTGCGCGCGGACGAGGACGGCGTACGGGTCGCGGTCGTCTTCCGTTTGGCCGCCGGTTTGCGCGCGGCGGCGGTCGACTTCGGCTTGCCCAGCACCTCGCGGAGAAACGCGCCGGTGTGACTCGCCGCAACTCCGGCGACAGCCTCCGGCGGACCGGTGGCGACGACCGTGCCGCCGCCGCTGCCGCCCTCCGGGCCCATGTCGATGATCCAGTCGGCGGTCTTGATGACATCGAGGTTGTGCTCGATGACGATGACCGTGTTGCCCTGGTCGACGAGCTTGGTGAGCACACCGAGCAGCTTGCGAATGTCCTCGAAGTGCAAGCCCGTGGTCGGCTCGTCGAGGATGTAGACCGTCCGTCCGGTCGACCGCTTCTGCAGCTCGGAGGCGAGCTTCACCCGCTGCGCCTCGCCGCCGGACAACGTCGGTGCCGGCTGGCCGAGTCGCACATATCCCAGACCGACGTCGACGAGCGTCGTGAGATGGCGAGAGATGGCCGGTACGGCGGCGAAGAACTCCGCAGCTTCTTCGATGGGCATGTCGAGGACATCCGCGATCGTCTTGCCCTTGAAATGGACCTCGAGCGTCTCCCGGTTGTAACGGGCGCCGTGGCAGACCTCGCACGGGACATAGACGTCGGGCAGGAAGTTCATCTCGATCTTGATCGTGCCGTCGCCCTGGCAGTTCTCGCAGCGACCACCCTTCACGTTGAACGAAAAGCGTCCCTGCTGGTAGCCGCGGACCTTGGCCTCGGTCGTCTCCGCGAACAACGCGCGGATGCGGTCGAAGACCTTGGTGTAGGTCGCCGGGTTGGACCGCGGCGTGCGGCCAATCGGCGACTGGTCGACACCCACGACCTTGTCGACGTGATCGAGGCCCTTGACCGTGCGGTGCCGGCCAGGAACGGTGCGCGCGCCGTTGAGCTCGCGGGCGAGGACCGAGTAGAGGATGTCGTTGACGAGTGTCGACTTGCCCGAGCCGCTGACGCCGGTGACGGCGACGAAGCAGCCGAGCGGGAACGACACGTCGATCTGGCGCAGGTTGTGCTCCCGCGCGCCGACGACGGTCAGCTCGCGACCCTTCGTCGGCTGGCGGCGGATGTCCGGCACCTGGATCACCCGGCGGCCGGACAGATAGGCACCGGTCACCGACCGCTCGTTGCGCAGGAGGTCGCGGTAGGGACCCGTGTGCACGATCTCGCCGCCGTGCTCCCCCGCGCCCGGCCCGATGTCGACCACCCAGTCGGCCGTCTTGATCGTCTCCTCGTCGTGCTCGACGACGATCAAGGTGTTGCCCAGGTTGCGCAGCCGGACGAGCGTCTCGATCAGCCGACGGTTGTCCCGCTGGTGCAGCCCGATCGACGGCTCGTCCAAGACATAGAGGACGCCGACGAGCCCGGATCCGATCTGCGTGGCCAGCCGGATGCGCTGCGCCTCGCCTCCGGCGAGCGTCGCCGCTGCGCGGTCGAGTGACAGGTAGTGCAACCCCACGTCGACGAGGAACCGGAGCCGCTCGTTGATCTCCTTGAGCACCCGAAGCGCGATGGTCTCCTCGCGCTTGGTCAGCTTGAGGTCGGCGAGCCAGCGCGCGCAGTCACCGATCGGCAGGGCAGCGACCTCGCTGATCGAACGGCCGTGCACGGTGACGGCGAGCGACTCCGGCTTGAGCCGGGTGCCGTCGCAGGCGGGACACGGCACCTCGCGCATGAAGCCTTCGAAACGCTCCCGGCTCGTGTCGCTCTCGGCCTCGCTGTGCCGGCGCTCGACGTAGGGAATTGCGCCTTCGAAGTCGGTCCAGTACGAGCGCTCACGGCCGTAGCGGTTGCGGTAACGCACGTGCACCTGCGTCGGGTGACCGTTGAGCACCGCCTTCTGTGCGCGCGCCGCCAGCCGTTCCCAGGGAGTGTTGAGGTTGAAGCCGAGCTCGTCCCCGAGGCCCTGGAGCACCCGGCCGAAGTAGTCCCGCCCGTGCGCGCCGGACCACGGCGCGACCGCACCTTGCGCGAGTGTCTTGGTCGGGTCCGGAACGATCAGCTCGGGGTCGGCTTCGAGCCGGGTGCCGAGCCCGGTGCACGTCGGGCATGCGCCGTAGGGCGAGTTGAAGGAGAACGACCGAGGCTCGAGCTCCTCGATCGACAGCGGGTGGTCGTTGGGGCACGCCAGCCGCTCGCTGTAGCGACGTTCGCGGTGCGGGTCGTCCTCGGCAAGGTCGACGAAGTCGAGGATGACCAAACCGCCGGACAGCGTCAGTGCGGTCTCGACGGAGTCGGTCAGCCGCCGCTTCGCTGTGTCTTTGACGGCCAGCCGGTCGACGACAACCTCGATGTCGTGCTTCTCGTACTTCGCGAGCTTCGGCGGCTCGGCGAGCGACGCGATCTGGCCGTCGACCCGGGCCCGGCTGAAGCCCTTCGTCTGGAGCTCGCGGAACAGCTCGCCGTACTCACCCTTCCTTCCGCGTACGACGGGGGCGAGCACCTGGAAGCGCATGCCTTCGTCGAACTCCAGCACCCGGTCGACGATCTGCTGCGGGGTCTGCCGGCTGATCGGTGAGCCGCAGACCGGGCAGTGCGGAGTGCCGATCCGGGCCCAGAGCAGCCGCAGGTAGTCCCAGACCTCGGTGACCGTGCCGACCGTGGAGCGAGGGTTGCGGGAGGTCGACTTCTGATCGATCGAGACCGCCGGGGACAGGCCTTCGATGAAGTCGACGTCCGGCTTGTCCATCTGACCGAGGAACTGCCGCGCGTAGGCGGACAGCGACTCGACGTAGCGCCGCTGCCCCTCGGCGAAGATCGTGTCGAACGCCAGGCTGGACTTGCCCGAACCGGACAGACCGGTGAAGACGATGAGAGCGTCCCGGGGCAGGTCGAGGCTGACGTCACGCAGGTTGTGCTCGCGTGCGCCACGGACGATCAAACGGTCAGCCACGGGGTCTCAAAGGCGTCAGGGGGAAGGTCCAGAGCCGGCTTCGCCAGGCTACCTGCGGCCTCCGACAGTTTCCGCCGGCCGCAGGTGGTCCAGACTCCAAACATGGAAGGGGGGCACATGGACCGCGGCGACATGGACGAGGGCGCCGTGCCCCGCGGGTTGACCCGGCGGCAGCTGCTGGCCGGGGCGTCGGCGGCGGGCCTGGCCGCCACGCTGGGCGGTGCAGCGCCGGCCTCGGGGTTGGGCCGCCGGGGTGGTCCGGCGGTGGTGCGGCGGGCGGCCGCGACCC
>JAFAQI010000238.1 GCA_019246495.1 Frankiales bacterium
GTCGTAGGTGTCGACGAGCAACGTCGTGTCGGCGCCGAGCGCGTCGACCTGTGCGGCGAACGCCGTCGGCTCGTCGTCGTAGAGCAGGGTGAACGCGTGCGCCGAGGTGCCGGTCGTCGGGACTCCCCAGCGACTGCCGGCCGCGAGGTTGGACGTTGCTGCGAACCCGGCGAGGTAGGCCGCGCGTGCCGACGCGACCGCCGCCTCCTCGTGCGTCCGTCGCGATCCCATCTCGATGCACGGCCGATCGCCCGCTGCGCAGACCATCCGCGCGGCCGCCGTCGCCACTGCGCTGTCGTGGTTGAGCACGGACAGCACGAGCGTCTCCAGCACGACGCACTCGGCGAACGAACCCTCGACGACGAGCACGGGCGAGCCGGGAAAGTAGGCCTCGCCCTCGGCGTAGGCATCGATCGAACCGCTGAAGCGGTACGCCGACAGCCACGCACAGGTCGTCTCGTCCACGACACCGGTCGCGCGCAGGAAGTCGAGGCTGTCCGGGTCGAACGACAGGTCCGGCAGAGCGGCCAGCAACCGGCCGAGACCGGCGACGACGCCGTAACGCCGTCGTCCCGGAAGCGATCGCGCGAACACCTCGAACACGCACCGCCGGTCCGCCGCGCCGCTGCGCAGCGCCGCCTGCACCATCGTCAGTTCGTAGTGGTCGGTGTGCAGCGCGACCGGCAACACGTTCATCGGCACCGGGCGGGCTCGGCGGCCGATGGCAAGGTCGTGTCCGGGTCATTTTCGTCCGCGGCGGCGTCCGCCTGTCCGGGCTGTGGCGCGCTGGCCGGTCGGCTCACCATCAGCCCCACACCCGCGATGATCGTCGCCGTCGCGACGGCGGTGCGCACGGTCGGATGCTCGTGCAGCACGAGTGCGCCGAGCACGACTGCGACGAGTGGGTTGACGTAGGCATACGTCGTGACGAGGGATAGCCGGGCGTTGTGCAGCAGCCAGACATACGCGGTGTAGGCGAGCATCGACCCCGCGACCACGAGGTAGCCGCTCGCCACCCACGTCTGCGCTGGCACCGCGGCGAGATGCACGTCGCGAACCTCACCCGTCGCGATGCCGACCAGGAAACATCCGATGCCGCCGCACAACATCTCCATGCCCGTCATCACCAACGGACGGCGCACGGTCGGCGCGGTGCGCGACCAGACGGAGCCGGCCGCCCACGACAGCGCGGCACCGACCGCGGTGAGGACACCGGTGACGTCGGCCTTGCCTCCGCCGGTGCCGACGACCAGCGCCGCGACTCCGGCGAAACCCAGCACGAGCCCCGCAGCGTGCCGCCGGCTCACCGGCTCCTGTCCCCATGCCGCGCCGAGCAGCGCCGCCCAGATCGGCACGGTCGCGATGACGACCGCTGCGAGTCCGCTGGCCACTCGTTGCTCGGCGATCGAGACCAACCCGTTGCCGCCCAGCAGCAACGCGAGCCCGATGACCGCAGCGGCCGCCCACTGACGGCGACCGAGTGGATCGGGCCGGCCGTCCGCCGCGGGTCGCCGGACCGTAAACGCCAGCATCAGCGCGCCGGCGAGAGTGAACCGTGCACCGGCGAGCAGCAACGGCGGCAGACCCGTCCCGGACGACGGATGCACGCCGACCCGGATCGCGAGATAGGTAGACCCCCACACGATGTAGACCACCCACAACGCGAGCCACACGCGCGTCCCGGGGCGGTGCAGGGGCATGCTCGCCACACTAACGAGGGTTTCCGGCGCAAGCCTCGCGGTTTTCCGTCGCTGCATTCCATGCGCGACCATGGCGGGATGGGAGACGCAGCCGCCCCCACCATCGAACGGCTCGACCGCCCGGCCGAGTCGGACGACACGCGTCCCGAACGCCAGTGGGTGACGATCGTGTGGAACGACCCGGTCAACCTGATGAGCTACGTCACGCACGTTTTCCAGAAGCTGTTCGGCTACAGCAAGGACAAGGCAACCGAGCTGATGCTCGACGTACATCACAAGGGCCGGGCCGTCGTGTCAGCAGGGTCGCGGGAACAGATGGAGCACGACGTCGCGCGGCTGCACGCGGCGGGTCTCTGGGCCACGCTGCAGCAGGACTGACGGATGGACGTACGCCGTGAAGCACCGGGCCTTGTCGTCTCACTCGTCGCCGAGGAGGCGGCGATCGTCGGCGTCCTCGCTGCGCAGGTGGCGGCGATGCTTGCGGAGGACAACGCCGCAGCCGACCCCGATGCTGCTGATCCGCTCGTGTCGCTCACCGGTCTCGACGACTCGGCTCCCGCAGAACGACCGTCGGATCCGGCACTTCAACGGCTGCTGCCCGACGCCTACTCCGACGACGCCGAGGCGGCAGGTGAGTTCCGCCGGCTCACCGACGGCGAGCTCCGCCGCGAGAAGGTCGACGCTCTGACGCTGCTGGTCGACGCATGCGCCGACCCGACGGACGGCAGCGTGCGCGTCGGCCTCGACGACGCCGTCGCGGAGCGGTGGCTCCAGGCGATCAACGACGTGCGGCTGGTCCTCGGCGTACGGCTCGACGTCACCGAGGACATGAGCGAGCGCTGGAGCAACCTCGACCCGGCCGACCCACAGCTGCCACTGCTCCTCGGTTACGACCTGCTCTCGCTGCTCCAGCAGGAGATCATCGAAGCGCTCGACGGCTGAACCTCCCTGGCGTGACCGCCTCGCCGTCCCTACGCTTTTCCAGTGAAGCTTCGCCCAGCCCTTATCGCCGTGCTGCTGGTCTCGGCAGCGGTCGCGCCACTCGCATCAGCGGACACCGCCGCGCCGCGGCCCTGCGCCGTCGTCTACGCCGCTTCGGGGTCGGTGCACGCCGGCGTGACGACTGCGCTGCAGGTCACCTGCGACGCCGACCACACGTCGGCGGTCACCGGCGCGATCCATGTCGCCGGCAGCGCCACCCGCAACTGCTCCGGCCGTGGCGCAAGCGCCCTGACCCTCGCCTGCCATGTCGGGGGCGCGAAGAAGGGCCACGTCTACGCCGTGCGCTTCGAGTTCACCGCCCTCGGCAACTACGCCGTCTGCGCGGATGACGGCGCCTGCGACGCCACGGCCAACCAGGACCCGCACTGCACAGCGTCGACGCTCGCCGACCAGCAGCAGAAGGCCGGTCGCAACGAGCTGCTGCACTGCGTCTACGCCTTGCCGGTCGCCGTCACGGGCTGACCCTTTTCGTAGTCTCGTCGGCGTGCTGGAGCTGCGCCGCGACCTCTACGACGCGATCGTCGCGCACGCCCGCCGGGACCACCCGGACGAGGCGTGCGGAGTCATCGCCGGGCCGGCCGGGTCGGACCGGCCGGAGCGGTTCATCGCGATGGACAACGCCGAGCGATCGCCGACGTTCTACCGGTTCGACGCAATGGAGCAGTTCCGGGTCTGGAAGGAGATGGACGAGCGGGACGAAGAGCCGGTCGTCATCTACCACTCGCACACGGCGACCGAGGCCTACCCGTCGCGCACCGACATCTCCCTCGCCAGCGAGCCGGGCGCGCACTACGTGCTCGTGTCGACGCGCGACCCCGACACCGTCGAGCTGCGGTCCTTCCGCATCGTCGACGGCGAGGTGACCGAGGAGCCGGTCACCGTCAGCTGACGCTTCGCCTCGCGCGGCCGGACAGCGCCGAGGCGGGGGAAGCATGACGCCGGCCCGCGTGTTGCGACAATGTGACCATGGCGATCGAAGTGCGCATTCCGACGATCCTGCGCAGCTACACCGACGGCGAGAAGGCGGTCGACGGCAAAGGCGAGACGCTGACCGACCTCTTCGACGACCTCGACACTCGGCACAGCGGTCTGCGTGACCGGCTGATCGGCGCCGACGGCGCCCTCAACCGCTTCGTCAACGTCTATCTCAACGACGAGGACGTGCGCTTCCTCGGCGGCATCGCGACTCCGCTCGCCGACGGTGACGTCGTCACCATCCTCCCCGCCGTGGCTGGCGGTTCGGCGTACGTCGAGACCACCGCCGCCTGACCACCTGATGGCCCGCTACGACTCGCTGCTCGACTCACTCGGCCGGACGCCGATCGTCGGGCTTCCGCGGCTCTCTCCGGCCTGGGACGGCCCGACCCCGATCCGGCTGTGGGCCAAGCTCGAGGACCGCAACCCGACGGGTTCGGTGAAGGACCGCCCCGCGTTCTTCATGGTCGAGCAGGCCGAGCGGGAGGGCAGGCTCACTCCTGGCTGCACGGTGCTCGAGCCGACGAGCGGCAACACCGGCATCTCGCTGGCGATGGTCTGCAAGCTCAAGGGCTACCGGCTGATCTGCGTGATGCCCGAGAACACCTCGGTCGAGCGGCGCCAGCTGCTGGAGATGTTCGGCGCGGAGATCCGCCTGTCGCCGGCGGCCGGCGGGTCCAACCAAGCGGTCGCCATGGCGAAGGAGCTCGCCGCCGCCAACCCGGACTGGGTGATGCTCTACCAGTACGGCAACCCTGCCAACGCGCAGGCGCACTACGAGACCACCGGGCCCGAGATCCTCGCCGACCTCCCGACGATCACGCACTTCGTCGCCGGCCTCGGCACGACCGGGACCCTGATGGGGGTCGGCCGGTTCCTGAAGGAGAAGGTGCCGGGCATCCGCGTGGTCGCGGCCGAGCCGCGCTATGGCGAGCTCGTCTACGGCTTGCGCAACATCGACGAAGGCTTCGTCCCGGAGCTCTACGACGCCTCGGTCCTCGACACCCGCTTCTCGGTCGGCCCGGAAGATGCTCTTCGGCGTACCCGGCAGCTCGTCGAGGAGGAGGGCATCTTCGCGGGCATCTCGACCGGCGCCATCCTGCATGCCGCGCTCGCGCAGGCGGAGCGCGCTCGCAAGGCAGGGGAGCGCGCGGACATCGCCCTCGTCGTCTGCGACGGCGGATGGAAGTACCTCTCGACCGGCGCCTACTCCGGCACCCTCGACGAGGCGGCCGAGCGGCTGGAGGGCCAGCTCTGGGCCTGACCGCCCCGCGACATCTCGAATTGGTCAACTTCCTGTCACCGGCCCGCATACGCCGTACGTTCCAGGGTTGAGCGGCGAGTGCACGGACGGCTCCCCGCGCGGACCGTCGCCGATGACAGAGGTGCACCCTCATGCGCTCAGCCCGCAGCATTCGTCTGGCATGCCTGGCCACCGTCACCGGTCTCGGCATCCCGCTCGCGGTCACCCTCACGCCCGGCGCCACGCTTCCGGCAGCCGGAGCGAACCTGCACCCGATCAACCTGGCGCACAACGCCGCCAACATCCGGCGGGTCATGGCGCAGGCGGAGAAGCAGGGCTACCAGGCACGCCGCGCCGCCTACTTCGACCGGCGGCACGTCGCCGGCACCCGCCCGATCACGGTGCGCACCGCCGCCCGGCTTCGGGCCTCGGCCGCGACGCACGGGGCGCAGCTGCACCGCTCGACCGTCATCGCCACGACCAACGAGCCGCGTCCGGCGGTGCAGCACGCGGCCGGCCTCACCTGGCAGCCGCTGCCCGAGACCGACACGCTCGAGATAGGTCGCACGTCCTCGAACTTCGAGGAGGTCTCCGGCCGGATCAGCGCGCTCGCGGTGGACTCGACCGGCCGGATCTTCGCCGGCGCCGCGCAGGGCGGTGTCTGGCGGATGAACCCCCAAAGCGGCGCCTGGAGGCCGCTCACCGACGACCTGAGCACGCTCGCCGTCGGCGCGCTCGCCATCGCGCCGTCGAACGAAAGCGTCATGTACCTCGGCTCGGGTGAGGGCGACCTCTCCGGCGACTCCTACTACGGCGATGGCATCTACCGCTCCGACGACGGCGGAACGACGTGGAAGCACGTGGCGAAGGGCGCACCGTTCGTCGGCGCGTCGGTCGCGAAGATGGCGGTCGACCCGGCGAACAGCAGGGTCGTCTACGCCGCGACGACCGGCGGCGTCGGTGGCGACAAGTTCGTGCGTTCGCCGTTCCAGAAGCTCTGGGGCGTCTACCGCTCCGCGGACGGCGGCAAGACCTGGCGCGCCCTGCGTACGACGACGAACCACCTCGGTGCCGACGAGCTCGTCCTCGACCCGAACGATGCCGGCATCATCTACTCGACGTTCGGCGGCGAGGGCATCTTCCGCGGGACGCTCTCCTCCACCGGCACGACCGCGCGCTGGCAGAAGATCATGACTGGCCTGCCGAACGGCGTCTGGGATGCCGGTGACACGCGGTTCGCCCTGAGCGCGGTCGCGGACAGTCATGGCGGAACCCGGCTCTACACCGGCTTCGACTGGATCGACACCGAGGGCAACCACCACAACTCGAGGCTGTTCCGCTCCGACGACGCGGGCGCGACCTGGACCCGGCTGCCGACCGGCGGCCCGGAGACCAACGTCGACTCGGTGCTGAACTACTGCGACATCCAATGCACGTACGACAACGTCGTCCTCGCCGACCCGACCAACCCGGACACCGTCTATGTCCTGGGTGAGTACAACTACCCGCTCGGCTGCGGCGGCGTCTACCGCTCGGACGACGGCGGCCTCACCTGGAAGAACCTCGGCTTCGACCTGCACCCTGACTTCCACGCCATCGCGCTGCAGCCCGGGCACACCCAGCACGTCGTCATCGGCAACGACGGCGGCGTCTGGGACTCCGCCGTCCAGGGCGGCCGCCAGGGCGCCGGGACGACGCTGGCGGACGCGAACTGGACTGACCGCAACTCGGGCCTGCAGACGACGCAGTTCGAGAGCATCGCCTACAGCCCCAACCCGCCGTCAGCCCCGCTGACGGGTCCCGTGTTCTGGGGTGGCAACCAGGACAACGGCACCCAGGTCGGTCCGCTGCCGTTCCAGTCCGGCCCGGCCTGGGTCGACCTCGGACTCGGTGACGGCGGCCAGGTCCTCGTCGACCCCAACAAGCCGAACTACGTCTTCGGCACCCACTACGGCATCGACCTCTACCGCTTCGACGACGGTGGTGTGACCGCCGACGGTGGCCTCGACATCGCCGGGTTCACCCCGATCACCGACGGCATCGACCTCAACGACCCGTCGGAGTTCTACCTCCCGTGGATCCAGAACCGGATCACCTCCAACCAGCTGTTCATG
>JAFAQI010000459.1 GCA_019246495.1 Frankiales bacterium
GGACGCCAGTGCAGCTCCTGCGGAGTGATCCAGTGCCACGCGCCGACGACGTAGGGCTGAGTCGACACGGCCAGACGGTGCTCGACCACCGCGCGCTGGTTGGCCGGCACCGGGCGGGAGAGCCGAACGATCACCGGCGAGCCGACGCCGACGACATTTCCGTCGCCCGGACTGAGCAGCGCGGTCAGGTGGCGGCTGGCGTTCGTCGTACGGAACGTGAGCGAGCGCGGCACGGTCGCGCCGGTCACCTCGCGGACCATCGCGCGGAGGACGTAGGACTGGAGCGGCTGCAACCGCCCTTCACTCACCCAGCGGGTGCCCGACGACTCGACGTGCCCATCGATGACGGTGCCCGCCCGGTCGATCAACGCGACGGAGGTCAGGCTGCCGCGGACGACCCGGAGCACGAGCGGGTGCTCCCACGGGACCCGGCCGTGCACCAGCCGCGGCAGGTGCAGCACCGGCCGCTGCGCCAGTGAGGTCACCGCGACGTTGCCGGTGCGCCCGCCGCCGGAGGAGCCCAACTCCTTCACCGCCAGCACCGCTCCCGACGCGGCGATGACGACGACGGCTGCAGCAGCCGCCGCCGTGGCGCCCCGGGACAAGGGGCGGAACGTTGGCATGGGGCGAGGACCTCTCATCGGGTCAGCCCGTCCATTGTGCAGTCCACACACTGGCCTTGCCGACTCATCTTCCTGACGCCTTTCCCGAGCGGACGGTTGCCAAGCACGCGAAAGCACTCGGGAAGGTTCGTATTCGGGCAGAATCGAGATCGACCCGTTACCCGCGAGCGAAGGATGCGGCCGTGCCCACCGACGCGGATCGGCTCGTCGTCACCGATGAAGCCGATGCCGTCTCCCGCGCGCGGCGGTTCGCCATCGACCGGGCTCGCGAGACTGGCTGGTCCGAGCTCGCGGCCGACGCCGAGCTCGTCGTGTCGGAGCTGGTGACCAACGGCCTGCTGCACGCCGGTCCTCCAGTCGAGCTCGTCGTGACCGGCACCGAGTGCGCGTTGCGCATCGAGGTGCGCGACCAGAGCCAGGTCGCTCCGCTGCTCGCCAGGTCGGGCGTCGACTCGATGACCGGGCGGGGGCTCGCCCTGGTCGAGGTGCTGAGCGACCGGTGGGGAGCGGACCGGCACGCCGACGGCAAGACCATCTGGGCGGAGCTGGTTCCCGGTGCCGGCGTGGAACGTATGGAGGAACCGGACGGGACGGTGCCCGACGGCTGGCAGGACGCCCCCGCCAGCGAGGACGAGCCCCGGTTCACGGTTGCGCTCGGCGACGTCCCGACCGATCTGCTGCTGGCGTCGAAGGCACACGTCGACAACCTCGTTCGCGAGTTCACGTTGGCCGCGACCGGCGCCGGCGTCGAGGGGACGGCGGTGCCGGTCGAGCTCGCCGAGCTCGTCGAGGCCGTGGTCCACCGGTTCGCGGAGGCCCGGCAGGCGATCCGGCGGCAGGCGCTCGCGGCAGCCGCCGCCGGCCAGGAACGCACCGAGCTCGTGCTGCGGCTGCCGGCAAGCATGGCCGATGCGGGTGCGGCGTACCTCAGCGCGCTCGACCAGGCCGACGCCTACGCCCGCGCCGCCCGCCTGCTGACCCTCGAGACGCCGCCGCAGTACCGGCTGTTCCGCCGCTGGTACGTCGAGTCACTCATGCAACAGCTCCGGCACGCCGCCGCAGGCGAGCCCGCGCCGCCACCCGTGACGCTCGAGCGGCGGCTGCTCGACGAGCTCGCGGTGGTCGCCGCCGCGCAGCGCGCAAGCGACCGCGCGGCCCGGTTGCACGCCGTCGCCGCCGCCCTCGCCGGAGCCACCACGCCCGAGGACGTCGCCGCGGTCGCCGTCTCGGAAGGCGTCACCGTCCTCGGCGCCGACCGCGGCGGACTCATCCTGGTCCGACCGGACGGCGGCCTGGAGATCCCTGCCGCCGTCGGTCATCCGGTCGCTGTCGTGGAGCGGGTGCAGTCCGGGCTCGCCGAGCGGCTGCCCATCACCGAGGCGATCGCGACCGGAGAGCCGGTGTGGGTGGAGTCGCGCGAGGACCGCGACGAGCGCTT
>JAFAQI010000470.1 GCA_019246495.1 Frankiales bacterium
CGCTGCAGTACGCGACCGAGCAACGGCCGCTCGGCACGGCGGGGAGCGTGAAGAACGCCGAGACCGGCCTGCGTGACGACACGTTTCTCGTCCTGTCCGGTGACGCCCTGACCGACGCCGACCTGACCAGCATCGTGGACTTCCACAAGTCCAGCGGCGCGCTCGTCACCGTGGGGCTCAAGTCCGTCCCGGACCCGCTGGAGTACGGGATCGTCATCTGCGAACCCGACGGCCGGGTGAACCGCTTCCTCGAGAAGCCGACCTGGGGGCAGGTCTTCTCGGACACCGTCAACACCGGCATCTACGTGATGGAGCCGGCCGTGCTCGACGAGGTGCCCGCCGACACAGAGGTCGACTGGTCCTCGGACGTGTTTCCGCGCCTCCTTGACGCCGGCGCGCCGGTCTTCGGCTATCGCTTCGACGGCTACTGGGAGGACGTCGGCACGCTGGAGAGCTATCGCCAAGCACACCTCGATGCGCTCAACCGTGAAGTTGAGATCGAGATGGGCGCCTTCGAGGTCAGTCCAGGAGTCTGGCTCGGCGAAAGTGCGGAGATCGACCCCGACGCCGACGTCAGGGGGCCAGTCCTCATCGGCGACTACACGCGCGTGGAGGCCGGCGCCCAGATCCGCCCCTACGCCGTGGTCGGCGCCAACGTCGTCGTCAAGGCGGGCGCTGTGATCGAGCGTGCGGTCGTCCACGACAACGTCTTCGTCGGACATCGCGCCACGCTGCGGGGCTGCGTCATCGGCCGCAACACCGACGTGATGCGGGCCGCTCGTATCGACGAGGGGGCGGTCGTCGGCGACGACTGCGTGGTCGAGCAGGAGGCGTTTCTCTCGGCCGGCGTGCGGGTGTATCCCTTCAAGACGATCGACGCGGGGGCCGTGGTCACCTCGAGCGTCATCTGGGAGTCACGCGGGCACCGCAGCCTGTTCGGACCACGCGGCATCTCCGGGCTCGTCAACGTCGAGATCACCCCCGACCTCGCGGTCCGCCTGGCGTCGGCGTGGGCGACGACATTGCGCAAGGGGAGCGTCGTCATCGCCAGCCGGGACGTCTCGCGAGCGGCTACTGCGCTCAAGCGCGCGGTGGTGAGCGCACTCACCGCGAGCGCGATCGACGTACGCGACCTCGAGGTCGCCCCCGCGCCGGTCGCCCGGTTCGCGACCGCCCACAGCGACGCCGCCGGCGGCGTGATGATCCGTACGACGCCGGGAGATCCGCAGAGCGTCGACGTCGTGTTCCTCGACGAGGCCGGCAGCGACCTCGCACCCGCCGCGCAGCGTCGGCTGGAGCGGGTGTTCAGCCGGCAGGAGTTCCGCCGGGCGTTTCCGGGCGAGATCGGGCAGCTGTCCTACCCCGCGCGGTTCGTCGAGACCTACACCCAAGAGGTCCTGGCGAGCGTGGACGTCGGCGGCCTGACCGGTTCCGACCTACGGGTCGTGATCGACACGGCCGGCGGGGCGGCGGCAGTCGTTCTGCCGACGGTGCTCGGCCGGCTCGGCGTAGACGCCCTGATCGTCAACGGCCGGTTCGACGAGAGCTCGCCGACCGAGACGCTCGCGGCGCACATGCAGGGCCTTCAGCGTCTGGGCGAGCTCGTGGCGTCGTCCCGCGCCGCCTTCGGGGTGCGCTTCGACCCGGTGGCCGAGCGGCTCGCGCTCGTCGACGAGCGCGGCCAGATCATCCACGACGACCGGGCAGTGCTCGTCGTCATGGACCTGGTGGCCGCCGAGCGCCGCGGCGGGACCATGGCGCTGCCGGTGACGACAACGCGGGTCGCCGAGCAGGTCGCCGCCTACCACGGCGTCGACGTCCGGTGGACCGGCACCACGGCCACGGAGCTTGCCGCGGCCGCCGCCGAGCCGGGCGTCGTCTTCGCCGGCGACGGCCGAGGGGGCTTCGTCGTACCGGAGTTCGCCGCTGCGGTGGACGGCATCGCCGCTTTCGTCCGGCTCGTCGGCCTCGTCGCGCGCACCAAGCTGACGATGAGCGAGATCGACGCCCGGATCCCCGAGGCTTTCGTGGAACGGCGGGCCGTCATCACCCCGTGGGCCGCGAAGGGGACGGTCATGCGGGCCGTGCTCGAGGCGGCCGGGGACCGGCCGGTCGACACCACCGACGGGGTGAGGGTGATCGAGCCCGACGGCAGCTGGGCGGCCGTGCTGCCCGACCCGGCGGAGGCGATCACGCACGTCTGGGCGGAGGCCGGCTCGAGTGCGGCGGCGGCCGCCCTCGCCGAGACCTGGGTCGCGGTCGTCGAGGCGGAGAGCGGCTGAGCCGGTCATGAGCATCGACGCGCCGCGGCGAGCCGACGAATCAATGAGTCTTCTTGTCGACATTGCTGCCTCTGCCCTGGATCCGTCGTACGCCGCGGCGGCCGCTCGCCGGGCGGCCGCGCCCCAGCCCTCGCGGCGGGCCGGGGGAGCGGTGCTCGGACTCGGGGTGCTTGCGGCCACGCTCGTGATCGTTGTCGCCGGGCTGCACGCGCACCGCACCGCTCCGGCGGCGGAGCGCGCCCGGGTCGCGCTTCTGCGCCAGGTGCAGCACGAGTCCGCGGACGTCGACGCGCTCCAGCAGCAGCTCAACCGGCTGCGGGCCGCCGACACCCAGCTGAGCAGCCGGGTACTTGGAGCCTCCTCGAGCGGCTCGGCCGCGGCGCACCGGCTCACCGGCGCCGAGGTCCGCGCGGGCTTCTTGGCCGTCTCGGGACCCGGCCTGCAGGTCGTCCTCGGCGATGCGACGGACGCCGCGGCGAGCGGCAACCGCATTCTCGACCGAGACGTGCAGAGCGTGGTCAACGCGCTGTGGGCCGCCGGCGCCGAGGCGGTGGCCGTCGACGACGAGCGGGTGACCAGCGAGACGGCCGTCCGGCAGGCCGGTGATGCGATCCTCGTCAACCTGCGACCCGTCGCTGCGCCGTACGTCGTCCGGGCCATCGGGGACCCAGTGGCCATGGAGACGGCGTTCGCGACCAGCCGGGCGGCGGGCCGGCTGCGCAGCTTCGTGCAGCTCTACGGGCTGCGTTTCCACTACCAGCGGGTGCCGAGGCTGACGCTGCCCGCCGGCCCGGGGCTGTTCCTTCACTATGCCAACCCAGTCGTCAGCGCGAACCCGGGCGGTGCGGGGGGAGGGCGGAGATGATCGTCGGCCTGGCCGTGGTCGTCGGCGTCGTACTCGGGCTCGTGCTCCAACCGACGGTGCCGGTCGACCTCCAGCCCTACCTGCCCATCGCCGTCGTCGCGGCCCTCGACGCGCTGTTCGGCGGCGTGCGGGCCTGGCTCGAGCGCATCTTCGACGAGAAGGTGTTCGTGGTCTCGCTCATCGGCAATGTGCTCGTCGCGGCGCTCGTGGTGTTCGTCGGGGACAAGCTCGGCGTCGGCGGGGAGCTCTCCACCGGCGTGGTGGTCGTACTGGGCATCCGGATCTTCTCCAACGCCGCCGCGATCCGCCGGCACCTGTTCGGCGCATGACTACGCCGCAGCCGGCAGGGGTGGACAGCCGGGATGCCTGGCGCCGGATCCGCCGTGTCCTGACCGCGCGGCCGGGAGGCAGGCAGACCGGCGTCGCGGTGCTCTGCGGAGTCCTCGCGTTCGCGCTCGTCACCCAGGTGCACTCGACCTCGGCAGCCGGCGGCGGGCTCGCGAGCGCGCGGCCCGACGACCTGCTGGGGATCTCGAGCGATCTCGCGGCGCGGGCGGACCGGCTACGCGCGGAGATCGCGGCCCTCGAGGCCAGCGCCCGTCGGCTGTCGAGCGCGACCGACCAGGGCGCCGCCGCGCTCCGGGAGGTGCGCGCCCGGGCCCGTGCGTTGGGCATCCTCACCGGCACCGTCGCGGCGCGCGGGCCGGGGATAGTCCTCACGATCACCGACCCCCGGGCGTCGGTGTCCGCCGACCTGCTGCTGAGCGCGGTGGAGGAGCTGCGGGACGCCGGCGCCGAGGTGCTTCAGCTCAACGGGGTCCGCATCGTGGCGCAGACGGCGTTCCTGCCTGGGCCGGGCGGCGCGGTCGAGGTCGGCGGCACTGTCGTTTCTGCGCCCTACCGGCTGGCGGCGATCGGGCAGCCGCGCACCCTCGCCGGGGCGCTCGGAATTCCGGGCGGCGTCCTCGACGCGGTCGCCGGGCGGCCGGGGGCGCGGGCGGTCGTGACCCAGTCGCCGAGCCTTTCGGTCACCGCCTTGCGGGCGCCGCAGGCCGATCGTTACGCTCGCCCGGCCCGCTGACCGCGAGCGTTCCCGCTGGAGGCCCCGTGATCCCCGAGGACCTGAAGTACACCGCCGAGCACGAATGGGTGCGGTCGCTCGACGACGGAACGGTCCGGGTCGGGATCACCCACTACGCGCAGGACGCGCTCGGCGACGTCGTCTTCGTCAGCCTGCCGGAGTCCGGGGCATCGCTGACGGCTGGTCAGGCCTGCGGCGAGGTCGAGTCCACAAAGAGCGTCTCCGAGATCTATGCGCCGGTCTCCGGCGCAGTGGCCCGGCGCAACGAGGCGCTCGACTCGCGACCCGATCTCATCAACACCGATCCGTACGGCGAGGGTTGGCTGGTCGAGATCACGGTCGCGGAGCCGGACCGGCTTGCCGACCTGCTCGACGCGTCGGCGTACGGCGAACTGACCTCGAGCGGCTGAGCCTCGACCTTTCCTTTACACCTGCCGGCCCACCGAGGCACCCGCCCGGCGCTGCCCACACTGACCCCGCCCCGCGAGCGCGGCTTGCTCCGGTTGACCCGGGTCTGCCCGGACGTCTAGGTTTCGGGTTTCCCTGAACCTCTGGTTGACGGTCTGCGTTGCCGTGGACCGCCTGGTTTGGCCGGCGAAAGGGCAGGCGGCGGATGGCAAGCGTGTTCTGCACGCAGTGCGGGCAGCAGAACCCCGAGGACAGCAAGTTCTGCGCCCGGTGCGGCGCTCCGCTGACCGTGCCGTCCGCCGGGGGCATCCCCGCGGCGGAGCAGACGACGACGATCTCGATGACGGGTCTCGAGTCGACGGAGGAGCACGGTGACGACCTCGCGGACGTCGGGGTCGAGTCGCTGCCCGCGGGCAGCGGGCTGCTCGTGGTCAAGCGCGGCCCCAACGCCGGCAGCCGGTTCCTGCTCGACAAGGACGTGACGACCGTCGGGCGGCACCCGGAGAGCGACATCTTCCTCGACGACGTGACGGTGTCCCGTCGGCATGCGGAGTTCCACCGCAGCGGTGAGATTTTCAGCGTGCGCGACGTCGGCAGCCTCAACGGCACCTATCTCAACCGTGAGCGCATCGAGGAATCACCCCTGACCGGCGGGGACGAGGTGCAGATCGGCAAGTTCCGGCTCGTGTACTTCAGCGGGCATGCGGAGGGTGCTCGGTGAGCGCCGTCCCATCGCGTGCGTTCATGAGCATCGGCGAGGTGCTCGCCACGCTGCGCAGCGACTTTCCGGACGTGACGATCTCGAAGATCCGCTTCCTCGAATCAGAGGGGCTGATCGAGCCGGAGCGGACGGCTTCCGGATACCGCAAGTTCTCCCGGGAGGACGTCTCGCGGTTGCGCTACGTGCTGTCGGCACAACGCGACAACTACCTGCCGCTGCGCGTGATCAAGGAGCACCTCGAGGCCATCGACCGCGGGCTCGAGCCGCCAGAGACCGCGGCCGCCGGCCCGCAGGTGCCACGCGCGCTCGTGGACGTCGCCGGGCTGCCCGGTCCGGAGGCGTTCGGCCGCGAGACGACGGAGCTGCGGCTGTCGCGCCAGGAGCTGATCGATGCGGCCCACCTCTCGGAGGGAGAGCTGGACACACTGGAGCAGTTCGGTCTCGTGGTGTCCCGCCAGCCCGGCGGCTTCTACGACGGCGACGCCCTGCTGATCGCCAAGACCGTCGCGGAGATGAGCCGGTTCGGGCTCGAGCCACGGCATCTGCGCGCCTTCCGCTCGGCCGCCGAACGCGAGGTCGGCCTCGTCGAGCAGGTCGTCGCCCCGCTCGTGCGGCAGCGCAATCCGGAAGCCCGCGGCCGCGCGGAAGAGGTCGCCCGCGAGCTGGCAGCCCTGTCCGTCCGGCTCCACGCGACCCTGGTCAAGGCGGGTCTGCGGCCGCAGCTGGGGCGATGATTTCCGGCCGCGAAGCGGGCGGCTTTCGCGGTGTAGTTTGAATTCGTTGCCGGCGTCGGTCGCGAACGGGACGGACACTTTGTGAACGAGCTCACCGTGGTGGGGGTCCGGGTGGAGCTCCCGTCGAATCAGCCACTGGTGCTTCTCAAGGAGGCGGCGGGAGACCGCTACCTCCCGATCTGGATCGGCGCGGTCGAGGCAACGGCGATCGCGTTCGCTCAGCAGGGTGTCGTGCCCGCACGGCCGCTGACCCACGACCTGCTCAAGGACGTGATCGAGGGGCTCGGCGCCGAGCTGACCGCCGTCACGATCACCGACCTGCGGGACGGCGTCTACTACGCAGATCTTCAGTTCGCGAGCGGTGCTGTGGTCTCGGCCCGCCCGTCAGACGCCATCGCCCTCGCCATCCGTGTCGGGACCACGATCTACGCCGAAGAACCCGTCCTGGCGGAGGGCGGCGTCGCGATTCCCGACGAGCAGGAGAACGAGGTCGAGAAGTTTCGCGAGTTCCTCGACCAGGTGTCGCCGGAGGACTTCGAGACCGAGGCCTGAGCGCCCGTCTGGCCTCACCCTCAACCTCGGGTTGACCTCGACTTCAGATCGAGGGTTGCGACTCGCCACGGCGATCGTTGACGGCATCGCGGCATCGGCCTACCGTCGCAAATTCCACCGGTGCAGTTCTCGCTCGCCGTCCGTCGGAGGTTGCAGTGTCAGACGACTCGACCCGAGGCCCGGGCGGGCACCAGCCAGCGTTGTTCGGCATGACCGAGGCGGCTCCCGCGGACGGCGTCGGCTACCGCGGGCCGACCGCATGTTCGGCGGCGGGCATCAGCTACCGACAGCTCGACTACTGGGCACGCACCGGCCTCGTCGAGCCGTCGGTCCGACCGGCGCACGGTTCCGGCACGCAGCGGCTCTATTCCTTCCGCGACATCCTGATGCTCAAGGTCGTCAAGCGACTGCTGGACACGGGGGTCTCGCTCCAGAACATCCGCGCCGCCGTCACCCACCTGCGGGAGACCGGGGTGGCCGACCTGACCCAGATCACGCTCATGAGCGACGGCGCCACGGTCTATGCCTGCACCTCGCCGGACGAGGTCGTCGACCTGGTGCAAGGCGGCCAGGGCGTGTTCGGCATCGCGGTCGGCCGCGTCGTACGCGAGGTGGAGGGGTCCCTCGCCGAGCTCCCGGCGGAGCGGGCGGAACCGCAGCCGGCCCGTCCGGCGGGCGACGAGCTCGCCGCGCGGCGATCGCGGAAGACGACGGCCTGACTGGTAGCGTCGTTTCCGCCTGATCACCTCGCGCGGGAGAGTTCCCGGGACGCCATCCCGGGGCGCCGAAGGAGCAACCTCCCCGGAACCTCTCAGGCCGACGGACCGCGCGAGCAGGGCACTCTGGAAAGCAGGTCGCGCCGCCAAGAAGCGCAGGCGGCGAGGTCTCACCGACGGGGCAAGCCCGCGCAGCTGCGGGTGAAGCTCTCAGGTCCCATGACAGAGGGGGAGCCGGCTCGGCGGCTGCGGCCGCCCGAACGAGAGGCTCCGTCATGACGCACCCCTCCTCGGCGAGTGGCGACTTCGCCTCACGGCACATCGGTCCCAGCCACGACGAGCAGGCGAAGATGCTCGCTGTCGTCGGCTTCGGCAGCCGGCGGGAGCTGGTCGACGCCGCCGTGCCCAGCGGCATCCGCTCCGACCATGCGCTGGCGCTGCCGCCAGCGACCGACGAGGCGGCGCTGCTCACGGAGCTTCGCGCCGTCGCCGCGAGCAACCGGCGACTGGTCTCCATGATCGGCCTCGGCTACCACGACACGGTGACGCCGGCGGTGATCCGCCGGGGGGTGCTCGAGAACCCCGCGTGGTACACCGCCTACACGCCCTACCAGCCGGAGATCTCACAGGGTCGGCTCGAGGCGCTGCTCAACTTCCAGACCGTGGTCGCCGACCTCACCGGGCTGCCCGTCGCCGGCGCGTCACTACTCGACGAACCCACCGCCGCAGCCGAGGCGATGTCGCTGTGTCGTCGAGTCGCTAAGTCGACAAGCCAGGTCTTCGTGGTGGATGCGGACTGCCATCCGCAGACGATCGCGGTCGTGCAGACCCGGGCAGAGCCGCTGGGGCTCGAGGTCCGGGTCGCTGACCTGCGCAACGGCCTGCCGGACGGCGAGGCGTTCGGCGTCCTGGTGGCCTATCCGGGGTCGGGGGGTGCGCTCCGACCGCTCGGGGACCTGGTCCAGCAGGCCCACGCGGCCGGGGCGCTTGTCGCCGTCACCACTGATCTCCTCGCCCTGACCCTGCTGCGCTCACCGGGGGAGTGGGGCGCCGACATCGCGGTGGGCTCCGCTCAGCGTTTCGGCGTGCCGCTCGGCTTCGGTGGACCGCACGCCGGGTTCATGTCGGTGCGCTCGGGGCTCGAGCGGTCGCTGCCCGGCCGCCTCGTCGGAGTCAGCGTCGATGCCGGGGGAGCAGCGGCGTACCGGTTGGCGCTGCAGACCCGTGAGCAGCACATCCGCCGCGAGAAGGCGACAAGCAACATCTGCACCGCCCAGGTCCTCCTCGCGGTGGTGGCGGGGATGTACGCCGTCTGGCACGGGCCGGACGGCCTCGCGGCGATCGCCCGCCGGGTGCAGGGACATGCCGCACGGATCGGCCGGTCGCTGGCCGCCGCCGGCATCGAGGTGGGCTCGGAGCCGGTGTTCGACACCGTGACGGCCCGGGTGCCCGGCAAAGCGAGAGAGATCGTCGACGCCGCCGCGAGCGCCGGGATCAACCTGCGGCTCGTCGACGGCGACCGGGTGGGCATCACGACCGACGAGTGCACTACCGACGAGCACGTCGCGACCGTGTGCCGGATCTTCGGCGCCGACCTCGCCTCCGGTGAGGCGGGCGAGCTGCCGGCGGCATTGCGGCGAGAGTCGGCGTACCTCACCCACCCCGTCTTCGGGACGCACCGGTCCGAGACCGCACTGATGCGTTACCTGCGGCGCCTCGCCGACCGCGACCTCGCGCTGGACCGGACGATGATCCCGCTGGGCTCGTGCACGATGAAGCTCAACTCCGCCGTGGAGATGGAGCCGATCACGTGGCCCGAGTTCGCCGGCATCCACCCGTTCGCCCCTCTCGAACAGGCGGCGGGGCACCTGCGCGTCGTGCACGACCTGGAGGCGTGGCTCGCGGAGCTCACCGGGTACGACGCGGTGTCGCTGCAGCCCAATGCCGGGTCGCAGGGGGAGTTCGCGGGTCTGCTGGCGATCCGCGCGTATCACCGAGCACGGGGTGACCTCGAGCGGGACGTCTGCCTGATCCCGTCGTCCGCACACGGCACCAACGCCGCGAGCGCGGCCATGGCGGGTATGCGCGTCGTCGTGGTCGCCTGCGACGACGCGGGCAACGTGTCGATCGACGACCTTCGCGCGAAGCTGGCCGAACATGAAGGCCGGGTTGCGGCGCTGATGGCGACGTATCCGTCGACGCACGGGGTGTTCGAGGGTGACATCGCGGAGATCTGCGCCGCCGTCCACGACGCCGGTGGCCAGGTCTACGTCGACGGCGCGAACCTCAACGCACTGCTCGGGCTCGCCCGCCCCGGCCGCTTCGGCGCGGACGTCTCGCATCTCAACCTCCACAAGACGTTCTGCATCCCGCACGGCGGCGGCGGCCCGGGAATCGGTCCGGTCGCGGTGCGTTCGCATCTGGCCGCCTACCTGCCCAACCACCCGCTCGTCCCCGAAGTCGGGCCGGCCACCGGCGTCGGGCCGATCTCGGGCGCGCCGTGGGGATCTGCCGGGATCCTGCCGATTCCGTGGGCCTACATCCGGCTGATGGGGGGACCGGGCCTCGTCGAGGCGACCGAGGTGGCGATCCTGTCGGCCAACTACCTGGCGAACCGGCTCGCGCCGTACTACCCGGTGCTCTACACCGGCCGCGGCGGGCTGGTGGCCCACGAGTGCATCCTCGATGTTCGACCCATCACCAAGGAGACGGGCGTCACCGTCGAGGACATCGCCAAGCGACTCATCGACTACGGC
>JAFAQI010000480.1 GCA_019246495.1 Frankiales bacterium
TCGAGCCCCCTCACGGCCGGCGTGACCGTGCATCGGCGCACGACGGTGATCGCGGTGTTCGGTGGCGACAACATGTTCACGCCGGCGACGGCCCGCCGCCTGGTGCACGTCCGCGCGATCGTGGGCGAGTCGCTACGGCGCAGCTACCGGCGACAGAGGGACGTGCGGCTCTATCACCGCGGGGTCAACCCGGCACTGGTGGTGAAGCTGCTGCCCGCTCACAAGGGGTCGTGCATCCACTTCCGCGCACAGCGGCACTACGCCGGGCACTGGCACACGACCGCCGTCTCGCACTGCGTGCGCACCGACAAGCAGGGGCTGGCGCTGGGCGTCTTCCGTGGTGACCACGTCGTCGGCAAGCTCTACCGGGTGCGGGCCGAGTGGCGCGGGTCGCGAGCTGTCGAGGCGCGCGACGGCGCGTGGCTGCGGCTGCGCTTCTCCGACTGACCGGCACCCGGTGCCCAGCGCTCGGCTGAGGTAACCCAGCCGTAACAAGACGTGACGGCCCCGAAACCGTCGCTGCACCGCGTCGCAACGTGGCTCGTCGATGCTCGCCGCACGGGCGCGGACATGCGCGCCACCGACAGGGCGGGACACGCATGCCATTCGACTTCGTCCACGGCGTGGACACAGGCAACACCGCCTGGGTCCTCGCCAGCGCAGCACTCGTGCTGCTGATGACCCCGGGGCTGGCGTTCTTCTACGGCGGCATGGTTCGCGCAAAGAACGTGCTCGGCATGCTGATGCAGAACTACGTCGCGATCGGCCTCGTCAGCGTGTTGTGGGTGCTCGTCGCCTACAGCCTGGCGTTCGGCAAGAGCGGCTTCGGCGGGTTCGCCGGCAACCTGCACCAGTTCGGGCTCGGCCACATGGGCGAACAGGTCGCGGGCTACCAGGGGCCGCTCGCACAGTCGATCCCGCCGCTCGTCTTCGTGGCGTTCCAGCTGATGTTCGCCGTCATCACGCCGGCGCTCATCACGGGTGCCTCCGCGGACCGGCTGAAGTTCGGCGCCTACTGCGTCTTCATCGCGATCTGGCTGATCGTCGTCTATGCGCCCATCGCGCACTGGGTCTTCTCGCCCGAGGGCTGGCTGTTCAAGCGCGGCGCGGAGGACTTCGCAGGCGGCACGGTCGTGCACGCCAACGCCGGCGCAGCCGGTCTCGCTCTCGCAATCGTGCTCGGCAAGCGGCTCGGGTGGAAGAAGGACCCGATGCGACCGCACAACCTGCCGTTCACGCTGCTTGGCGCGGGGCTGCTGTGGTTCGGCTGGTTCGGCTTCAACGCGGGGTCGGCGCTCGGCGCCAACAACCTGGCGGGTTACGCGTTCGTCAACACCAACACGGCGACGGCCGCGGCCATGCTCGGCTGGATCGTCGTGGAGAAGCTGCGCGACGGGCACCCGACGACGCTCGGCGCGGCATCGGGCGCAGTCGCCGGTCTCGTCGCGATCACTCCGGCTGCTGGCTTCGTCAGTCCGTTGGGTTCCATCGCACTGGGCTTCATCGCGGGCGCCCTCTGCTCGCTCGCTGTGCTGCTGAAGTACAAGCTCGGCTACGACGACGCGCTCGACGTGGTCGGCGTACACCTCGTCGGTGGTGTCGCGGGCGCGCTGCTGATCGGGTTCCTCGGCACCAAGGCGACCGGGATCGGCCTCGACGGTGTGTTCTACGGCGGCGGCTGGCACCTGATGAAGCTGCAAGCCGAAGCCGTCGGCGCAGCGGTCGGCTACTCGTTCGTTGCGACGTTGATCATCGCCAAGGTCATCGACCTGGTGATGGGGCTGCGGCTCACGAAGGACGAGGAGCTCGAAGGCATGGACACCGTCCTGCACGCCGAGACGGCGTACGACTTCGGCGGCGTCACGGCCGGCGGGTTCTCGCCGTCGCAGCGAACGCCCGGCCCGTCGATAGATGTCACGAGCGGCGCGATGGCACGCACCGAGGGAGGCCCGGCATGAGGCTCGTCACCGCCGTCATCAAGCCGTTCAAGCTGGACGATGTGAAGGAGGCGCTGGAGACGTTCGGCGTCCAGGGGCTCACCGTGACTGAGGTGTCCGGCTACGGCCGGCAGCGCGGGCACACCGAGGTCTACCGCGGCGCGGAGTACACCGTCGACTTCGTGCCGAAGGTGCGCATCGACGTCGTGGTGTCCGACGGGGACGTCGACAAGATGGTCGCGGCGATCGTGGAGGCCGCCCGCACCGGCAAGATCGGTGACGGCAAGGT
>JAFAQI010000528.1 GCA_019246495.1 Frankiales bacterium
GCAGAGTCGACAGCAGCGTCGTCGACCCCGTGCTGACGGCCTTGAGGTTGAGCAGCTGGCCCAGCTGCGCCACGGTGCCGTCGCTCAGCAACGAGTGCGACGTGTTCATGCCCTGCTTCGCGCTCGCGGTGAGCGAGCCGACGTTGAGCTTGAGCAGCGGGCTCGCGTCGATCGGGATGTCGGTGAACGACTGCGGCTTCATGCCCAGCGAGGCCTTGACGACCTTGTTGAGCCCGAGCGCGGACGGCAGCGCGTTGATCAGCGAACCGCTCGCGAGCGAGGACACGGCAGTCGACGACGTCTTGGCACCGGTGCCAAGCGTGTTGTGCACCGCGTTACCGGTGACGCCGATCAGGTTGACCGCGAGGTCCTTGGGAAGGCCGGGCAGCGCGGGCAGGGCTGACGGCAGGTGAAGGGCAACGCCGAGCACGTTGGCCGACGTGACGCCCTGGTAGTAAGCCGGGGCGTGCGTCTTCGCAGCCTCAGCCGGTGCAGCCGTAGCGAATGCGGCCAGCGACGTACCGCTGACCAGAACGAGCGCGGTGACGGCTACACCACGACGTCGGACGGATCCTGCCATTTGCCCCCTACCTCCACATGACGGGCTTACCTGGGCGAACACTACCGTAAGTGGTCGGCTAAATACGGCCAGTACTTGAGCCGAGACCTAGGTCGTTCGGACTAGTAACGACCCGGAGACACTTGGGTTACGCAGAATCTCGGCCAACTCACCGGGATCGCCCGAATGGCCTAGCGAGGGGACAAAACGGACGGCGCCCCCGGAGATCCGGAGGCGCCGCCGTGCTGGGTCGGGGTGGGGGTGGGTCGAGGAGCTGCCGCTACTTCTTCTTCTTGTGAAGCAGCGGCACCGAGGGCAGGGTCGGCAGCTTGCCGACCTTCGCCGGCAGCGTGGGAACGCCGGTCGGCAGCTCGGTCGGGATCGGCAGGTCGGTGGGGATCGGCGGGATGGTCGGTACGCCGACCCGGGGCGGTGCCGGGCTGGCCGGCCGGGAGCTGCCGCCCGAGCCGCTGGGAGCACTGCTACCGCCGCTCGGCGTTCCGCCCGGATGTCCGCCGGAGCCGGAGTGATGACGGCTCGGGGTGGGCGTCGGCGTGGTGCCGGGGGTCGTGGAGCCGGGGCCCGTCGGCGTGTAGGTCTGCGCGAGGCGGACGGTCTGGGCGCCGACCACGTGCAGGAGGGCGAGTGACTCCTCGGCGCGCAGCAGCGCAACGGGCGGAAGAGCCGGCAGCACGGCGTGCAGTGACGCGAACTGCTGGCTGGTGAAGGAGTTGAGTGTCAACAGCGGTGCCATCGAGCCCGAAGTGCGGAACGCCGTGTAGAGATCGTTGGCACCGGCGCGCGTTTCGGCATCCATGTCGCGCAGCGTCGACTCGATGATCGACGCCTTGGTCGAGTCGCTCATCGGGCCGAGCGCGGTAGCGCCGTGCGGCAGCACCGGGCCGAGCGAGACGGACTTGCCGGCGAGGGCCTCGATCTCACGCAGGCGGGTCCGGGCGAACTCGAGGTGCCGCTTGCCCTTGGCCTCGGTGCCGAAGGTCGTCGCGAGCTGGACGTCCTCGGTCGCGCGCTTGACGCTGTAGAAGGGGTCGCCCGGCAGCGAGCGGCTGGCGCCGACACCGACGCCGGCGATCGCGGTCACGGCCGCGGCGCCACCTGCGAGGACGGACATCCGGCGCTGGAACTTCCAGGTGGAGCTGGCCTCGCGCAGGCGGCTGGCCGGCGCGGGAGCGGCGGCGCCGACGCCCTGGACCGTCGCGACGGCGACGAGGCGCTGGCGGAGCGCGGCGCGGAACTCGGGAGCGGGGCCGGCGACGGCGGGGACCGCCTGCAGGGCACCGGCAAGGGCGGCGAACGGCGCGATCGCCGGGTCGTCGGTGCGCGTGCCGTGCTCGAGGACGTCGGCGAAGAGCTCAGCGCGCCGGGCTCCTGGCATCAGGCTCATCGTGCGCACCTCCTCCGCGTGGCCGAGGCGGCGGGCCCGACTCGGACATATGCGTTCATGACGGCCAACGAGCGAACCCCGTTGCAGGTGACGGGCCATTCGCAGAAATAGCCCAGGCGGGCCATGCGGCGGGTGGTCATCACATGAAGTCCTGGGGGAGCAGCCGCGACAGCGCCTTGACCGCGCGGTACTGGAGCGCCTTGATCGCGCCCTCGTTCTTGCCCATGATCTCGGCGGTCTCGGCGACCGACATGCCCTGGAGGAAGCGCAGGGCGATGCACTCCTGCTGCTCCGGGTTGAGCTGCTTCACCGCGTCGAGCAGGGCGGCGTTCGTGAGCCCGGTCAGGACCTCGTCCTCGGGGCCGTCCTCGGAGCGGTCGGCACCGGCCTCGACGAGGTCGGAGGTGGCGACCTCCAGGCGGTAGCGGCCGGACTTGTAGTGGGCGGCGATGAGGTTGCGGGCGATCGTGACGAGCCACGCCCCGAAGTCGCGACCCTGCCAGGTGTAGGAGCCGATGCGCCGCAGCGCGCGCAGGAACGTCTCGCTGGTCAGGTCCTCGGCGAGCGCGGCGCTGCTCACGCGGTAGTGGATGTAGCGGTAGACGACGTCGACGTAGCGGTCGTAGAGCTCGCCGAACGCGTCGGCCTCGCCGGCCTGCGCTCGGCTGACCATGTCCATGACGGACGCGAGCTCGCCGGTGGGCTCGGACGGTGGCTGCGGGGACGGGATGGGTACGCCGCCGGACGGCCGCTCGCCGACCGTGGTCGTCTGCGGCGAGGCCTCGACGCGCGCCATGACTGTCGCGGACTCGGTCACCGAGGCGGTGCGCGGGCGGGGCAGCGAACGGAACGCGGCCGCGTCACGCGAGCCGGGCACGTCGGAGCGGACCACCGATATCGCGAGGCGCAGCGCCGCGAGCCCGTCGGGCTCGACGAGCCGGCCGTGAGCGGCTCCGGCCCGACTGCTCGGTGCCCAGGCGGTCATTCTCACCTCGATCGGCGGGTCAGGGTCGAAGGTTGAGCCCACGGCGGAGGCTCGCGGGTGCTGCTATGACACACCGGGCAAACCGGGTCTGACCATGACGAATACGGGCTATTTGTTGACTAGTCCTGGGGCTTACTCTCGCTTTTGATGGCACTTCCGACGGCCCCGCCGCGGCCCCAGCGCGACGTCGTCGCGGCGGTCGTTCAACGCCGCTCGCGCAGCGCTCGACTGCGCCGTCGCCGTCGGCAGGTCGCGCTCTGGGCCATCCTCGCCGTCATCGTGGCGGCGGGAAGCTTCGGCGCCGGCCTGCTGGCGGCGCCGATCGACTACAACTTCACGCCGGTCGCGCCGCAGTCCGTCGTACTGCTCGACGACCAGGGGCGGCAGTTCGCCTCCATCCGCTCCCCGCAGGACGAAGAGCCGGTGGCGTCGGCGGACATCCCGGTGGTGCTGAAGAACGCCGTCGTCGCCGCAGAGGACGAGCGGTTCTTCGCGCACAGCGGCGTGGACCCGCTAGCTGTCGTGCGAGCGGTGTGGCGTGACCTCACCGGTGCGCACCTGCAGGGCGGGTCGACGATCACGCAGCAGTACGTGAAGAACGTCTACGTCGGGAGCCAGCGCACGGCACTGCGAAAGCTGCGTGAGGCGAGCCTCGCGATCCGACTCGAGCAGCACCTGAGCAAGGACCAGATCCTCACCCGCTACCTCAACACGCTCTACCTCGGCAACGGCACGGCGGGCGTGCAGGCCGCGAGCAAGTACTACTTCGGTGTGCCGGTCAACGACCTCGATCTCGACCCGGCGACGGGGCAACGCAGCGACACACTTGCGCTCGCTCGGGCCGCAACGCTGGCGGGGATGATTCCGGCGCCGTCGGTGTGGAACCCGGTGCACGACCCGAAGGCCGCGCGCGACCGGCAGCTCTACGTGCTCAACCGCATGGACAAGCTGCACATGATCACGCCACAACAAGCCTCGGACGCCTTCGGTTCAGCGCTTCCGAAGATCGTCGCGAAGTCGAAGCCCGAGGGCCCGACGATCGCTCCCGAGTTCCGCGACTACGTCGCCGACCAGCTCAAGGGAACGCTGGCGTTCAACGACACGACGCTGTTCGACAGCGGCCGAGTGCGGGTGAAGACGACGCTCGACCTCGACCTGCAGCGTGCCGTCGTACGCGCCCTGCATGACGTGCTGCCGAACCGATCCGATCCGGAAGCGGCGGTGGTCGCCGTCGATCCGCGCAACGGCGACATCCGCGCGCTGACGACGAAGCAGAAGGGTGGCTATAAGACCGGCGGGTTCGACCTCGCGACCAACGCGAGCCGCTCGTCCGGCTCGACCATCAAGCCGTTCACCCTTGCCTACGCGTTGGAGCACGGGCACAGCCTCGACGAGCCGCATGCCGCACCGCAGTGCGTGACGGTGCCCTACCACGTGTGCAACGCCGAGAGCGGTTCGTCGTACCAGACGCTGCGCAGTGCGCTCGTCAACTCGATCAACACGGTCTATGGACCGCTCGGCGTCGACCTCGGTCTCAACCACATCGTCAAGCTCATGCGGAGCGCCGGCATGAACGTCGCGCCGCTCCAGCGGGACAGCCGTGGCAAACCGTTCCCTGCGCAGGCGCTCGGCGTGCAGGTCTCGCCGCTGTCGGAAGCCGTTGGCTACAGCACTCTCGTCAACGGCGGCGTCGCGCACGGCCCACGTTCGGTGCTGCGCGTCCGCAGCCAGCTCGACGGCAACCTCTACACCGCGTCGGGCCAGCCCGAGGGTGTTCGCGCGGTGCCGCGCACCGTCGCCCAACAGGTGACGACAGCGCTGCAAGGTGTCGTCGACAGCGGCACCGGGACGGCGGCTGCGCAAGCGTTCCCGGTCTACGGCAAGACCGGTACGACGGACGACTTCACCAACGCGTGGTTCACCGGCTGCACGCACACGCTCTGCATCGCGGTGTGGATGGGTTACGACCGGCCGTATCTGCATCACGGCCGGGTGCCGCACTCGATGGTGAACATCGAGGGAACGCCGGAAGTGTTCGGCGGGACGTTGCCCGCGGAGATCTTCGCGAAGACCTGGGACGACTACCGCATCCTTCAGCAGCCGCACGGCACGTTGCCGTCGGAGTCACCGACCCCGTCGACCGTGCCGAGTGCGGCCGTCACCGTGCAGCACTCGCCGCGGCCCTCGCCGAGCCGGAGCCCGTCGAAGTCGCCGAGCCCTCCACCGACATCAGCGCCGCCGGCGACCTCACCGCCGCCGAAACCCTCGCCCACGCTGCTTCCGACTCCGGGACCGCACTGATCGAACGGCGTAGCCGACCGTTCTTGTCAGTGCGCGAGCCGCGCCAGCACGTGGAAGTAACGGAACGACTGCGCGACGGGGTCGGACGCCCGGTGGCCGGCGTGCCGGCTCAGGACGTGCAAGCGACGCATGAGCGCGGCGCGCGACGACCAGCCCGCGCGCGGGTTTGCCGAACGCTGTGCGTGCTGGAAGCCGGCGAAGACCGACGATGCCGGGGCGGTCGCGTGATGTCCCGTCGAGCGGTGCGCAACGAGGACGTGGTGCGTCGCGTGGTTCGTCGTGGCGTGGTGCGTCGCGTGGTGCGTCGCGTGGTGGGTGGTCGTCGAGCTGCCGCCGGACATCGGCTGGCGGAAGTCCTCGGTCACCCACACCGTGCCGTTCTTGTCGACCGTGACGCCGACGCCGACCTGGATGAAGTCGTGGTCGAGGATGTTCGCGCGGTGCTCCGGGCTGTGCATGAACGCGGTGTGGATGTCGCTGACGGTCGGACCCTCGCCCACGTTCTCACCGACGGCCTGCCAGTTGTGTACGTCGGAGGTCAGGCTCGGGTTGTGGTAGAGCTCCTGCTTGCTCGCCATGTTCTGCGAGTGGGCCCGCGCGACTGACGTCAGGTCCGACGCGACGCTGTAGGGCGCGAGACCGTTCGCCTGACGGGCGGCGTTCAGCTTCGCGACGAACTGGGCCTCCATGCTGTAGGTGCTCTCGGCGTAGGCCGAGGACGGCACCGCGACAAGCGCGACAGTGCCACCGGCACCGATCAACGCGGTCGTAAGCACGGGCATGACGATGCGACGCAGGGCACGCAGCACGAGAGCCACCTCCGGCACTCGGCCGGGGCGGTCGCCGCGACGCTTTGATCGTCACGGTCACTCGAGGGCGGCCTACGACGTTCGGCGGGCCGGCTGACTGCGATGGGCTGCAGTCCCGTGCCTTTGCGGCCCGTGCTCGCGCACGGTGTGCCTTTGTCGGGTCGGCGGTCGCCCCGGCTTCTCGGTTTTCGTTCAGTACGGTTCTCGGGCCGAGCTAGCGGGCGCTTGAGACTCCGAACGGGTGACGAAGACCTGACCGGCCCCCCAAGGGGGTGCTTGCAAATGTGAAACACTCGCGCCGATGACTGGGGATTTGTCCAATGTGGCCGACCTCCTGAGCCGGGCGGCCGCCACTGCGCCTGATCGGCCCGCCCTCGTCGCGGTGAGCGAGACGATCACGTGGGCCGAGCTCGCGGAGCGCGCCGGTCGGTTCGCCGCCGGCCTGTCCGCGCGCGGACTGGAAGCCGGAGCGCGCGTCGGTCTGTTGCTTCCCAACTCGATCGAGTTCGCGGTCACCTATTTCGGCGTCCTGCGGGCCGGGCTCGTCGCCGTACCGCTCAATACGGGCTACACCGCAGCGGAGCTCGGGCTCCAGCTCGACGACGCTGCGGCAGCCCTCGTCGTCACCACCACGGAGCATGCCGCGCTCGTCGACTCGCGCCCGACGGTCGTCGTCGGCACGCCCGACTGGTCGGCGCTGGCCGACAGTGCTGCGGCCGCTGCCGGTTCCGCCGCGGGTGGCGAGGACCTCGCCGTGCTGCTCTACACATCGGGGACCACCGGCCGCCCGAAGGGCGCGATGCTCTCGCACCGCGCGCTCCTCGCGAACCTCGACCAGCTCGCCAAGATCGAGCCGCCCGTCGTCGCCGCGGACGACGTCGTCCTGCTCGTGCTGCCGCTGTTCCACGTCTACGGCCTCAACGCCGGCCTCGGCATGACGGCCTACGCCGCCGCGACCGGTGTGCTCGCCGAACGGTTCGACCCCGTCGACACGCTCGCTCTCGTTCGCGACAAGGCGGTCACCAACATCATCGGCGCACCGCCGATGTATGTCGCGTGGTCGATGCTCCCGGACCTCCCGAAGGCGTTCGCCTCGCTGCGTCTTGCGGTGTCGGGTGCCGCTCCGCTCGCGCCGCCGGTGCTCGCCGACGTCAAACGCGTCACCGGCCAGGACGTGTACGAGGGCTACGGCCTGACCGAGACCGCGCCGGTGCTCACGACGACGCTGTGCACCGGGCGCGCAAAGCCCGGCTCGATCGGTCAGGCGATCCCTGGTGTCGAGCTGGTTCTTCTCGACGAGGACGGTGACCCGGTCGAGGACGACGACCCGGGCGAGATCGTCGTCCGCGGTCGCAATCTGTTCTCCGGCTACTGGCCCGACGGGGCCGACGGTCCCGGCGCTGACGGCTGGTTCCACACCGGTGACGTTGCTTATGCCGATGACGACGGCGACCTGTTCATCGTCGACCGGCTTCGCGAGCTGATCCTCGTCAGCGGCTTCAACGTCTATCCGCGTGAGGTGGAGGACGTCATCGCCAAGCATCCCGACGTCGCCGAGGTCGCGGTCATCGGCGTACCGCATCCCTACACCGGCGAGACTGTGCGCGCCCTCGTCGTCCCGCGCGACGGCGCGACACCGAGCGGCGACGACATCATCGAGTACGCCGCGACCCGGCTCGCGCGGTTCAAGTGCCCGACCTCGGTCGAGATCGTCAGGGAGCTTCCGCACTCGCAGACCGGCAAGGTCGCGAAAGGCAAGCTCCGCCAGGCATGACCGATCAGCCGGTTCGTGTCGTCGTGTTGAGCAAGGCCGGGTGTCACTTGTGTGAGGACGCGTGCGCGGCCGTCGCTCGCATCGCGTCGGATCTCGGCGTCGCGTGGCGCGAGCAGGACATCACCGACGACGCGGAACTGCTCGCGCAGTGGGCGGAGTACGTGCCCGTGATCCTCGTCGACGGCGAGGTGCACGACTGGTTCCGCGTGCGCGAAGACCGGCTTCGCGCCGTTCTGTCCGACGGTGAAACGGCTATAGCCCCCTGACCGTCGGACACAAACGCGCCGGCTAGCGGATCAGCTCGACTGCTCCGCCTGCGCGAGCCACTCGCGCTGGGTCGTCAGCGACTGCTCGGTCTCGGCCGCAAGCTTGCCGTCACCTGCCGCCTGCGCGCGAGCGAGTCGCGCCTCGAGCTTCTCGACTGACTCGCGCAGCCGTACGACGAGAGGCGACTCCGTCGTCGTCACGTGTCGCGACGTGGCGCCGGCGTCGCGCACCTTCTGCTCGACGGCGGCGAGCCGCTGCTCGAGCCCACTCATGGCGTCGCGCGGGACGTGGCCGACCTTCTCCCA
>JAFAQI010000227.1 GCA_019246495.1 Frankiales bacterium
TCCCGGCGTACGACGGCAAGCGCGTCCACACCGAAGCTCGACAGCACGACGTCGTCCGTCCACTCGCGCTCGGCGAGGAGGTCGAGGACGCGATGCACCAACCGCTGGCTGGGGTCGAAGCCGTCGTCCTGCGGAAAGTTCTTCAGCTCGACGATCACCGTCATGCCGCGACAGACATCGAGCGCATCGGCGAGGTCCGGGATCTCCCTCGGCAGCTCCGCCCGGCGAGCCTCGCCCACCGGCCGACCGGCAACGAGCCACTCGTGTACGACGACCGGGACGTCGTCGGCCGTCAGGCGGACGTCCAGCTCGACACCGGCAACGCCACGCTCGCGCAGCCAGGAAAAGGAGGGCAGCGTGTTGAACCTAGGACTCGTGCCGTCCCAGGGTCCCTCCTCCTCGATGCCGTGGCCGAAGACCAGCATCCGCGCTGCGTTCACCTCCCGGTCCCGAACCGTCGCTAGCGTCCGACGTAGGCGACTGCGCAACGCCGTGCTCGCGCTCGCCACCACCACAGTGTGCGGATGCGGCACGACCGTGTCCGGCGCCGGTCCGGCCACCGGCGCGCAGGGCAACGCGGGCCTGAGCGTCCCGACCGTCGCGGCGACACAGGCAGCGGGCTCGAACACCACCACCGGCAACACGTCGACTGGCACCTCCGGGTCGACCGGAGGCGCCGCGACGACAGGCAGCGGCGGCACGACCGACGTCGGACCCGCATCCGGATCGGGCGGCGGAAGCGGTGGCGCAACGACGACAACCGCCGGCGGCACCGGCACGCTCGCCGACCACTCGCCGGTCGAGGTCGGCATCGGCGTCGACGGCAACAACGGCCCGTTCGCCACGGCGTTCGGTGTCAGCAATGCGCAGCCGCCGGAGCAGGACGTCACCGCGGCGATCGTCGCGTACCTCAACCACCACGGCGGTCTCGCCGGCCACCCGATCAAGCCGATCTATGCGGTCTTCGACAACACGAGCAACGACTGGGTCGGGCAAGACCAGGCGATGTGCGCGAAGTTCACCCAGGACAACCACGTCGCGGTCGTCGTACGCACCGACGACATCTTCGGTCCGCTCGATGCCTGCCTCGCGCACGCGCACACGCCGCTCGTCCTCTGGGAGAGCGTCTTCCGTCCGCGCAGCTGGTGGCAAGCGGCGCCGGGCCTGCGGTTCACCCCGGACGACGCGACCGGCGCGCGCATCTACGCCGCGCTCGTCGACCGGATGGCCGCAACCGGTCGGTGGAAGCCGACGACGAAGATCGGCCTCATCCGTTACGACCGCGCTGACCAAGCGCAGGTGCTGCGCGAAGGCGTCCAGCCGGCACTCGCCGCCCACGGCCTGAAGCTGTCCGACACGGAGGCCGTGCACACGCCGGAGAGCTTCCAGGATCTGAGTGGCACGTCATCCGAGCTCGCCAGCGCCGTGCTGCGCATGCGTCAGCGTGGCATCACCAGCGTCATGTTCATGGGCGGCGACATCGCCTACTTGTTCGCGCAGGAGGCGACGTCGCAGCGCTACTACCCGCACTACGCGCTGACGTCGTTCGACTTCCCCTACCTCTTGCCGCCATCAGCGCTCGGGGGTGCCTTCGGCATCGGGTGGTACCCGTCGGACGACCTCAACCAGCCGCCGGTGGCGACGGCCGGGATGAAGCGCTGCCAACAGGCCGCCGCGGGGACCGGCGTGACGTGGAGCGTCACCGGCGCCGACCGCTTCTATGTCATGTGCGACCAGCTGTTCTGGCTGCAGGCGGCGTACGGCACGGTCGGCTCGGTCAGCCCCGCCGCGCTCGCCCAAGGCGCCCGTCAGCTCGCCGGACGGCTGGCTCCGTCCTACACGTTCCGCATCGACGCGTCGCAACATCCGGACGGGCTCGCGGCCGTCAAGGACCTGAGCTTCGTCGGCAGTTGCTCCTGCCTGCGTTACGGCAAGCTCTTCGCGCTAGGCAACTGAGCCGCGCGAGGTCAGCGCGTCGGTGAGCAGGCTGACTAGGGCCTCGAGCTGCACGTCGACCGTCGCCGCCTCTTCGTCCGCGCCGTCCAGAGCACGAGCCGCCAGCCCGGACTTCGCGTCGATCAGCTCGGCGACGCGCGTGTCGATCGTCTGCGCCGCGAGGATCCGCCACGCCGTCACCGGCTGGTCCTGACCGATGCGGTGCACCCGGTCGATCGCCTGCGTCTGCTCCGCGGCCGTCCATGACAACTCGGCCAGCACGACGTTGGACGCGACCTGAAGGTTGATGCCGACCCCGGCCGCGGTCAGCGAGCAGACGATGACATGCACGTCAGGGTCGTTGACGAACGAGTCGACGTTCTGGTTGCGCACCTTCGTCGTCTGGTCGCCGCGGATCGACGCATAGCCGATGCCGCGCTTCGCGAACACCGCCGACGCCGCGTCCATCACGTCGATGTGCTTGGCGAAGAACACGACCTTGCCGGCCGACCGCGAAAGCTGCGCGGTGTAGTCAGCCGCCAGTTCGGCCTTCGCCGTACCGATCCTGCGCATCATCGAGAAGACGTTCTCGCCGTCGCCGCCTTCGCCCTCGTTGTCCCGCAGCTCGCGCGTCGCGACCGACCGCACCAGCTCACGGTCGATGCCGACGACGATGTCGCCCCGCTCGGCGCGCGCCGCGACCGCGGAGTCATAACGACGCAGCAACCGCGCGACCAGCTTGCGTTCGGCCTCGCGAATCGAGTTGGCCAGCGCACCGTCGAGCTCCACCGGCATGTCGGCGATCCGCCGGGCCGGGATGTCCTTCGCGACCTCTTCCTTGCGCCGCCGCACGATGCCCATGTCGACGACCGTCTCGCGCGCCGCCGGATAGAAGTCCGGGTCGAGCGGCGTCATGCCGTGCTCCTCGAGCGCGGCGAGCAGCTCGGTGCGCGGACCGTCCTCGTCGATCCAGCCGAGGAACTCCCAGATCGCCAGGAAGTCCTCGATGTCGTTGATCAGCGGTGTGCCTGTCAGCGCCATCAGCAACGGCCGCACCGTCCGCTGCTGGATCCGCTTCGACAGCGCGAGCGAGTGCTGCGAACGCTGCGACGTCTTGTTCTTGATGAAGTGCGCCTCGTCGACGACCATCCCGCGGAATCCGAACGCGCCCAGCCAGTCGACGTGCCGGTCGAGGATGTCGTAGTTCACCACCACGATCCCACTGAATGCGTCGATGTCCTCGCCGTCACCGTGTACGACGGTCGCCCGGTGCTTCGGTGTCCATCGCGCGGCCTCGCGAGCCCAGTTGGTCTTGACGACGTTCGGTACGACGACCAGCAGCGGATAGGCATTCGCGACCTGCGCGGCGAGCAGCGCCTGAGCCGTCTTGCCGAGGCCCGGCTCGTCGGCGAGCAGGAACGTGCGGTGCCCGTTGGCGGCCGCCGCGACGACCTGCGCCTGGTGCGGCATCAGATCGAGCCCCGGTGCGATGTGCGCCTGTACCTCGTCGGCATCCGGCAGGTCCATGCACGACGTCGCCCCCGGCGTCGCGGTCTCGAACGCCCGCAGCAGCGGGCCGAGCAGCTCCCAGTCGGTGAGCAGCCCGGTGCGCTTCGGCCGCGGC
>JAFAQI010000229.1 GCA_019246495.1 Frankiales bacterium
CGCCGAAGCCGGCCAGCAGGATCACCGCCGTGATGATTGACGCCTCGCCAGGGTGCACGTTGGACTGCCCGGGGTTGAGCACTGCCGCGACGAGCGTGAACAGCGTCACGACGAACACCGCGCTCCATACGCCTCGATGCCACGCCGCCAGCGCGCGCCCGGGCATGAACGACAACGGAATCAGCTGGATCGTCCCGCCCACGAGCGCTCCGACGAACAGCGCACCCAGTACGTCATCGATGCCGACAAGCGCGAGGGATGAACCCGGGTGCGATGCGGCGTGGTTCACGGGGATCCAAATCAGCCAGGCCGCGATCGCGACGGCGAAGGACACCACATGCGACAACGCGACGAGCTGGCCGTTCTCGCGCTTGCCGAGCGCTGCTGCGAAGCTGACCCCCGCGACGACGCCGTACAGGTAGCCCGGCCGGAAGTGCGCGCCGCGCGACAGTGCCACGCAGATGGCGGCGACGAGCAGGCCGCCGGGCAGACCGTGCACTTGCGCTCGGGTCGCGATCCCGCGGCGGCGACGGAACCACACTGATACGCCGAAGCCCAGCATGGTTGACGCCACGATCGTCGCCATCGTGGCCAGGAAGTTCGTCAGCGACGCGAGGTCCGCGCCGGTCGCCGGGTTGAGCTCCATGCCCAGCACTGCGCCGATGACAACGGTCGCCGCGTAGCCCAACCGCCGTCGGACGTCGCTGGGCGTCTCCTTCCAGCGGCCTGCCGCCATCCCGACCGGGCCGAGCCGGCGGCGCCAGAACGCGGCGATGTCGTCGTAGTTCTCTTCGAACGTCTTGTTGAACAAGTTGGCCGGGAAGGTGATGAACAGCATCACCCCCAGGGCAATCGCGATGTTGGCGAGATCGCGCAACGGCGAACCCAGGACTCGAGCTGGGGTGTCGAGGGCTGCCGTTAGGGCCGAACGCCGGTTGAGCGTGGCGGGGAGTCCCGTTGCCGCTGCTGCATGGTGGTGGCTCGCTGAAACCGGAGTTGGGGGTTGCGACGTGGCCGGCGCGGCGCTCGGCTGCGTCAGTGCTGCGAGGGTCAGGTTTGTCGCCGTGAAATCGACCCGGGCGTGTTGGATCTGCTTGCAGTCCCGGCCCAACACGATGAGGAACTCGCTGCCGCGCAGCGTCGCGACGTGTTCGGCGCCGCCTGCGGAGACCGAGTTCTGCACGGTGGCGGTGATCGAGTATTCGAACGGCGGCGTGAACCCCTTGCAGGGCCCGCCGAAGCCGCCGAAGCCCGGAAATTGCAAGGCATCGCCCGGCCCAATCTTCGGGGACTGACCCGGGCCGGGCAGGGCGAACCCCGTCGCGCTGAAGTCGCCGTGGCTGAACGAACCTGCCGACCCTGGGGCCGGCGCGATGTCGAGGGTGCACGCCCTTCCTGTGCATCGAGGAGTGAATGTCACGGTGATAGTTCCCTGGTGACCCACTTTGGGCATGAGCGGGTTGACGCTGGTGCCGCCCGGCGTGTCGGGCGGATCGCCGGCGTTGCTCGGGGAGAACGAGACGACGGTGACGTCGATCTTCCAGGTGCCCGCCAGCGCGCCGGGTCCGAGATGTGCCGCGGCAGCCGGGGCGGCGAGCACGAGGACCGTGCCGGCGCACGCCAGTCCGGTGGCCCCTAGTCGAGCCGCCGAACGCCGCTGCATCGCCGACACCCCCTGCGCGAGTGTTTCGCGTGATTCCAGCCGTGTCTGCCGAACGTGCAGAGTGTCCGGTGGAGTGAGTCCGGCCGCCGAAGGGCCGAGGTTCGGTCAGGCTTGGTCGGCCTCGCGCTCTTGGTGCTTTCGTCGCTGCCGCTGGCGTTCGCCGTAGGCGGCCCGCCGTACGACGTCGTCGTTCTCCAGGCCAGAGCCCAGCGCGCCGCCAACCATGGCTGCCGACGTCGCGAACCAGGCGATGCCGAGGCGATCGGACCACGTTGGTGCGTGCCCCAAGGTCATCCGGAGCACATGCGGATCGAAGATGATCACGCTGATGCCGGCAAGGACGATGAACAAGCCCAGGTAGAGGCAGACGACGCCGAGCATCAGGGTGATAGCGGTCGCCGCGTTGTAGAGGCGAGCCAGTTGTTGCTCCCTCCCGTCGGCCGGACGCTCCCACAGTTCGTGATCGACGATCAGCCACGCGCTCAAGGCGACAGTTGACAGCGCAGCCATCCCGGCCAGACGGCCCGGACCAAGGCTGTCTCCAAGCTGCCAGCCGATGCTGTTGAGCATGGCGAGCGCCGCCGTGCCGAACACTCCGGCCATTGCCCGGGAAAGCCCGAAGAACAACTGCCATGGCCGGTTGGCTCGCACCATGCCCACGAGCAGCCGAAGTCGTGAGCCGATGGGCGAGCGCACCTTGGGTCGGCTCGTCGAGGATGTTGGGTCAAGCAATTCGGCAACCGCCGCGACGATGACTCGTTCGGCGCGGCGGTTCAGTCGTATCGCCCCCAGAGCGGGCAAGGACACGACCGCCACACGGCGATCAGCGCTGGTCTCCATCTCGACCGGGTCGGTGCCCTCTCGACGTGGAAGGTCGGTCAGCAGGACGGTGATGTCCCACGCGGGGTCGACCGGCAGATCTCCGGCGGCTATATCTGCCAGCCGCACTTGCTGCCCGGTGGCGAGCGGGTGAGTGCGATGGTGCACCCGCCAGTCGGCTTCGCCTTGGATGCGCTGCGGCAACACCCGCGCTAGCCGGGCCGCCACCGCGGCACCGACCTCCTCCGCCAGGCCGGGGTCACTAACGATGCCGACCTGCATAGACGGGGGCTCCATATGAGCGCCGTACCCCACGGCGCATCAGCCATGGGGGCTGCGGGCAACCCGCTTGACGAGGACGCCCTTCAAACACCATCCGAATGGACGGTTCCCGATCCGCAGGCCGGATCTATGCTCTCGGCTGTGGGGGGCAGGTTCGAGGTGCCCACGGGCGTTCATTCCTGCTGCCGGTTCAGCGATGACGAGCAGCGGCGGTCGGTCGTCTCCGCGTTTGTCGACGACGGCCTCCGCAGTGGGCAACGCGTGGCGGTCTACCAGCGCTCTGACGCGACGCCACTGATCGATCTGAACGACCCGAAGATCCGGCAATACGTCGAAAGCGGACAGCTGATCGTCGGCGACGCTGAATCCGCGTACTTTCCTGCCCCCGACTTCGACGGCCCGCAGCGGGCGGCGGAGTTCGCCGCGTTTGCCGAGGAGACCGTGCGGGCTGGGTATTCCGCGCTGCGGGTCTACGCCGACAACGGACGCATGCCTAGTCTGCTTCCCGACCCGGACGAGTGGCTCGAGTACGAAATGCGGGTCGCGGCACTCATTCCTCGCTACCCGCTCATCGGACTGTGCGGATTCTCGGCGGACGATCCTCCCGTCCTATCGTCCGAGCTGATCGATGCGGTTCACGAACGAAACCTCGGCGACGGGACGCGTCCGAGCGCCTTTCACATCTATGGGAACCCAGATGGGTCGTTCAGTGTGGAAGGCGAAATTGATCGGTTCAGCGTTGATGACCTGCGCCGGATCCTGATCGCGGCGCAGCCTGTCGTCGAACAGCAAGTGGTGTCGCTCGAAGATGTCACGTTCACTGACGTCGCCGGCGCTGCGGAGCTGCACCAGCTCACTCACTCCGGCAAGGTCGCCGTGGTCGACGTCCCCACGCAGGTCCGTCGCGTCTGGAAGCTGCTTCAGCTGAGCCCGGCCGGCTAGCCGCATCTGTGGGCCCCCGCGGTTCACGCGACGGCGATGTGGCCTTTCATGCCGGCGGAGGCGTGGAAGGTACAGACGAAGTCGTAGCTGCCGGGATGTGGCAGCGAGACGACGAGCGTCGTCGTCTGCTGTCCGGGATTGCCGCTCACTGTCTTGGACGTGGCGTGTAGTGCCGGGACAGAGATGTTGTGCGGATAGGCACTGTGGTCGGTGACCAGGATCCGCAGCTTGCCGACATGGGCACGAATGGTCGATGGCATGAACCGGAAGGAGTCGGTCGTGTCGATGGTCACCCGCTGAACACCGTCCGACCCCTTCATCGCACTGATGCTCGTGTTCGAGACGGACTTGTCCGTCATGCCGTAGTCGGCGGATGAGCTGCCGCAAGCCGTGACGAGGAGGGGAAGCGCAGCCACGATCGCGACTGGCCAGCTGGTGCGGTGCATGGTGGTTTCCTTGTCGATAGACGCGAGCGGGCGGCGGGTGGGTCTGTGGAGGCCCCACCCACCGCCCGGCTTGCGAGCAGCTGCTAGCTCAGGTTCTTCTGCGCGGCGATTGCCTTGGCGAGAACGGCGGCGGTGCCGGCCATGTGCGTCTCGGCCATCGAGATCTGCGCGGCAGCAGTCGGCGACTTGGTCACGATCGCCACGATCGCGTCCTCGAGCGTCGTGATGTGACCCTGGAGGTCGTTCGCGATTGCAGTCGCCGGCAGGTTGGTGGCCGTGCCAAGGAACTGCGCGAAATCCCGCTTGTAGTTGGCCAGATTGTTCTTCGCCAAGGTGACGAGCGTCGAGTCGTGAGTCGTCAGACCCTTCGTGTAGTCGACGAAGAACCCGATGTGCGCGCGCCACATCTTGATGAACTCGGTGCGTGCGCCGGCGCCGTACACCGAACCGATCGCGTCACCGAGGTCGACGGTGTTCTTGTCCAACGCCTTGACTGCGCCGCCGGTCTGCGGCGAGGTGAGGCCCGTCGCGACCGCCGTCTGCACGACTGCACCGGTCTGCGCGACGTGCTGGATGAGCAGGCCGGTCAGTGCAGCACGAAGGTTGGCGGCGTCACCGGCGGCGTTGCCCGGCAGGTTCTTCTCCTTGGCGATGCCGCCGGCCAGAGCCGCGGCGGTGCCGTCCATGTGCTCGGCAGCCATCTCGAGCTTGGCGGCCGCGTCAGACTTCTTGGTGACGATCGACTGTATGGCCGCCTCGAGCGTCTGGATGTGACCCTGCAACTCGGTTGCGATCGCCGAGGCCGGGATCTGCGTTGCACCACCGAGGAACTTCGAGAAGTCCTTCTTGTAGTTCGCGAGCTTGCCCTGCGCGTCGGACACCATCGACTTGTCGTGGGTTGCCAGACCCTTGGTGTATTCGACGAAGAAGTCGATGTGAGCGCGCCACATCTTCAGGAACGCCTTGCGTGCGCCGGAGCCGTAGACGCTGCCGATGGCGTCGCCGAGAGCGACGGTGTTGGCATCGAGTGCTTTGAGTGCTGCCGCGGTGTTGGCCGAGCCGATGCCATCCGCGG
>JAFAQI010000032.1 GCA_019246495.1 Frankiales bacterium
TTCTCGTCGCGGTAGAGCAGACAGGCGACCTGCTGCCGGCCGACGTCGTAGAGCGGCGGGTCCACGCAGTCGTCCCGGAAATCCACCCGCACCCCGTCGCCGGCGGCTTCGACGCCGCGCACCCCGGACCACATCGGTTCGTCCGGGTCCTCCTCGCGGATGCGGTCGAGCAGCTGGCGCACCTCGTCCGGCCGGTGGCCACCCGCGACGGGGACCGTCACCTCCAGTGCGGGACGGTCAAGGGCCGCGAGGTCGCTGACGGGGCGTCGCGACCGGTCGATCTCGTCGTCGCGGTGGGTGAGCCAGTAGTGCTCGAGCAGGTCGCGCAGGTCGCGGCTCTCCCAGCCGCAGATCTCGAACGCCTTGGGGCAGCGGGGGTGGAACGAGCAGCCCAGCGGTGGCGAAGCCGCATCGGGCACCTCGCCGCGCGGGAGGTCCCGCGGCAGTGACTTCTCCGGGTCGGGCTCGGGGATCGCCTTGAGCAGCGACTGCGTGTAGGGGTGCTTCGGGTCGGCGTAGATCTGGTCGGCCGGTCCGTACTCGACGACGCGGCCGAGATACATGATCGCGATGGTGTCGCAGAAGAACTTCGCGGTCGCGAGGTCGTGCGTGACATAGACGTAGGACAGGCCGAGGTCGCGCTTGAGGTCGAGCATCAGCTCGAGGATCTTCGCGCGGACGCTCATGTCGAGCATCGACACCGGCTCGTCCGCAACCAGCAGCTCCGGTCCCAGGATGATCGCCCGCGCGATGACCGCGCGCTGCTTCTGACCGCCGGACAGGTCGCTCGGATACTTGTGCAGGAAGCGCTCGACGGGAACGAGCCCCACCCTTTCCAGTACGGCGCAGACGGCCGCACGGATCTCGTCCTCGTCATCGCTCACGCCGTGGATGCGCAACGGATGACCGATTGCCGTCAGCAGGTCCATCGCCGGGTTGAGTGAGGCGTTCGGGTCCTGGAAGACCATCTGCATCCGCCGGCGCAACGGGCGCACCTGACGCTCGCCGAGCTCGGTCACGTCGACGCCGTCGACGACGATTCGGCCAGACGTCACCGGCACGGACCGGAGGATCGCGCGGCCGAGTGTCGTCTTGCCGCTGCCGGACTCTCCGACCACGCCGAGCACCTCGCCGCGCCGAAGGGTGAACGAGACGCCGTCGACTGCGCGAACGGAGCCCGTCGACCGGCCGGTGAACCGCTGGAACGTTCCGCCGCGCAACGCGAAGTGCACGTGCAGGTCGTCGACCTCGAGCAGCGGGTGCTCGGCGTCAGGCCTCGTGTGCGACACCGATGTCCTCCCGGTCGAGGGGCGCCGTTCCGCCCGGCGGGATCAGCTCGTCGGGGCCGTGCAGCCAGCAGTCGACGCGCTGGTCGAGCTGCGTGATGGTCGTCGGCGGGTGCCGGGTCGGGCACACGCGCATCGCGTCCGGACAGCGCGGGTGGAATCGGCAGCCGGACGGCGGATCGATGAGGTCCGGCGGAGCGCCGGGGATGTAGTGCAGCTCGGTCGTCGACAGGCTGATCGTCGACGCGAGCAGCTCCCGCGTGTAGGGATGCGCCGGGTGCGAGAACGTCGGCCGCGCCGCTCCTTGCTCGGCGATCCGTCCGGCGTACATGACGGCCACCCGGTCGCAGGCCTCGGCGATGATGCCGAGGTTGTGCGTGATCAGCAGGATCGACGTGTCGAAGTTCTTCTTGATGTCGTTGAGGATCGCGATGATCTGCGCTTCGACTAGTACGTCAAGCGCGGTCGTCGGCTCGTCGGCCACGACGAACGCCGGGTTCAACACCAGCGCGAGCGCGATCATGATGCGTTGGCGCATGCCGCCGGAGAACTCGTGCGGATAGTTGGTGAACCGCGTCGGCGGGATGCCCATCGCACCCAACGCATCGAGTGCCTGCTGACGCATCTGCGCCTTGGTCGCGCCGCGTTGGTGGGTGTGCAGCGTCTCGAAGAAGTGGTCCGAGATGCGCATGAGCGGGTTGAGCCGGGTCATCGGCTCTTGGAAGACGAGCCCGAGGTGCGGTCCGCGCAGCGCGCGCAGCCGGCGCCGCGGCATCGTGACGAGGTCCTCGCCGCGGAAGCGCACCTCGCCGGCCACCTTCGCCGCGTCCGGCAGCAGCCCGAGCACACCGCGACCGAGCGTCGACTTCCCGCAGCCGGACTCCCCCACCAGGCCGAGGGTCTCGCCGCGACGCAGGTCGAACGACACCCCGTCGACGGCGCGGACCGCTCCGCGCGCCGTGCCGTACCAGACCCGCAGGTCGCGCACCGACAGCACGATGTCGTCGACCGGCGTGGCGGCCGCGGCGTCACCGTCCAGCAGCGTCATGCGGGCTCACCTCGCCCTCGACGTCGGCCACGATGTCGACGGGAAGCAGCTGCCGGCGGCGCAGCACGGGGTTGAGCAGGTCGTTGAGGCTCTCGCCGACGAGCGTCAGCCCGGTGACGAGCAGCACGATCGCGAGACCCGGATAGACCGACGTCCACCAGATGCCGCCGCTCGCCTCGCCGAGCGCGCGTTGCAGGTCATAGCCCCACTCCGCCGCCTCGGTGGGCTGTACGCCGTAGCCGAGGAAGCCGAGACCCGCGAGGGTGAGCAGCGCGTCCGCGGCGTTGAGCGTCGCGATGACCGGGACGTTCTGCACGACGTTGCCGAAGACGTAGCGGCCGATGACTGTCCGCGGCTTCGCTCCGAGCACACGCGCTGCCTCGACGTAGGGCTCCTCGCGGACACTGATCACGCTGTTGCGGATGACCCGGAAGTACTGCGGGATGTAGATGACCGTGATCGATATGGCCGCGGACATGATGCCGCTGAACGATGCGCCGAGGAAGCCGAACTTCCCGCGCAACAGGAACGCGACCAGGATCGCGAGCAGCAGCGACGGGAACGCGAACATCGCATCCATGACGAGCACGAGCGTGCGGTCGAGCGGGCCGCCGTAGTAGCCGCTGAACAGGCCGAGCGGCACACCGATCAGCATCGAGATGATGACGGCGATCACGATGACCTCGAGCGCGGTGCGCGAGCCATAAACGATGTGGCTGAACACATCCGTCGACATGATGTTGGTGCCGAACAAGTGCGAGCCCGACGGGTGCCCGCTCTTGGGGAAGCGCTGGCCGTGCCCGGTGAGGTACTCGTCGAAGCGGTACGGCGAGATCCACGGCGCGAAGATGGCGAACACGACGAAGACCGCCACCATCGCGAGGCCGATGTAGAGCACCCACTTCGGCAGCCCGCGAGCTTCGCCCACGGGAGCGAGCGCCCGCCGCAGGCCGATGAAGCGGCCCCGGCGCGGCGCTGTCGCCGCCGCTGTGGGTGCGGTCGACGGTGCCATGAACTCGCTCGTCACGAGTACCTCACCCGGGGGTCGATCAAGGCCGTCACGACGTCGATCACGAGGCTGATCGCGACAACGATCAAGGCGAAGACGGTGACGATGCCCTGCACCGCGACGTAGTCCCGCTGGTTCAGGTAGTTGATGAGCGCCCGGCCGATGCCGGGCCAGCTGAACGTGGTCTCGGTGAGCACCGCACCCGACATCAGCAACGCCGCCTGCAGCCCGACCACCGTCACGACGGGCACGAGGGCGTTGCGGAAGCCGTGCCGCAGGACGACCCGGCTCTCGCGGATGCCGCGCGCGCGAGCGGCTTCGATGTAGTCGTTCTTCAAGGTCTGGATGATGTTGACGCGAACCAGCCTGATGAACACGCCGCAGAGCAGCAGGCCGAGCGTGAGCGCTGGCAGGATGAGGTGCTGGAACACGTTGGTGAAGTCGCCCCAGCTGCCGTTGATGGCCGCGTCCAGCAGGTCGATGTTGGTGTGCGCGTGCTGGGAGAGGTCGATCTCCTGAAGCGTGTCCGCCTGGCCGGAGCTCGGCAGCCAGCCCAGCTTGGCGACGAAGAGCAGCTGGAACAGGATGCCGATCCAGAACACCGGCGCGGCGTAGGTGAGGATGCCGAATAATCGGCCGGCGACGTCGAGCGGCGTATCTCGGAAGCGGCCGATCAGCACGCCGATGCTCAAGCCCAGCACGAGCGCCACGAGCATCGCCGCGAGGCTCAGCTCCAGAGTCGCCGCGCCCTCATGCGTGATGACGTTGGTGACTGTGCGGTTCTCGCTCGTGACCTTGCCGAAGTCCCCGTGGAGCACGCCACCGATGTAGTGCCCGTACTGCACGAGGATCGGCTTGTCGAATCCGAGCTCGTGCCGCTTCTCCGCGATGACCGACTGCGGCTCGCGGCCGCCGAGCGCGGCTTGCACGGGGTCACCAGGTGCCACCCGCATGAGGATGAAGACGACGGTCAGCAGGATCCAGACCATCGGCACGACCAAGAGCACCCGCGTCAGCAGGTACCGCGGCAGTGAACCGCTCGATCGGGCCAACGCAGGTCTCCCGGTGAACGAACGACGGGCCGGTGCCGGGAGGTTACCCGGCGCCGGCCCGTCGTGCCGTCAGGTCAGGCCTTGCCCAACACCCAGAACCGGAAGATGTAGTCCGGCTTCAGCGTGCTCTGCAGCCCGGTGATCGTGCCGTGCGTGATCGCGATCTGCTTGCCCTGCCAGACCGGGATGGCCGGCGCGTCCGGTGCGGTCGCCGTCTGGATCTTCTGGAAGTCGCTCGTCCGCTTTGCTGCGTCGGAGCTGCCCTGCTCGTCCGCGAGCAGCCGGTCGACCGTCGGGTTGCTGTAGTGGTTGTTGAAGAACGACGCGGAGCCGAAGAAGTTGGCCACGTAGTCGTCGGTGTCCGGGTAGTCCGGGAACCAACCGAGCTGGTACGCCGGGCACTTGTCGGCGAGGCAGTTGGACGTGTACTGCTGCCACTCGGTCGACTGAAGGTCGATCTTGAAGAGGCCGCTGCCGTCCAGCTGCCGCTTGATCTCCGTGTACTCGTCGCCGGACAGCGCACCGTAGTGCGTCGGTGTCCACCAGATCTGCAGGTTGACCGGCGTCTTGACGCCCGCTTGCTGCAGCTCCTGCTGCGCCTTCGCCTTGTTGGGCGCCGCGCCGTACGTCGTCTTGTACGCGTCCACGTGGCCGTCGAGGCCGTTGGGGACCATCGAGTAGAGCGGGTCGACCGTGCCGTTGTAGACGTTCTGCGCGATCGAGCTGCGGTCGATGAGGTAGGCGACGGCGCGGCGGATGGCCTTCTTCTGCGCCGGGTTCGAGCCCGGCATGGTGTTGAGGTTGAACACCAGGTAGCGGATCGCACCGCCGGGGCCGCTGACCTCGTTCACGCCAGCCTTGCCCTTGAGCTGGGTCAGCGCAGTGGGGGTCAGTGCCGGATAGACCACGTCGACCTTGCCCTGCTGGACGTCGAGCTTCAGCGAGTTCTCGTCGGCGTAGTAACGGATGACGAGGCCGCTGTTGCTGAGCTTGAGGTCGCCCTTGTAGTTCGGGTTGGGAACGAACTGCGCGAGCTGGTTCGGCTGGTAGGTCTTCAGCTCGTACGGGCCCGAGCCCACGATCTTGCCGTCCGCGAGCTTCTTTCCGGCCGGGAACACCTTGGAGTCGACGATCGCGCCGGCGCCGGTGGCGATGTATTGGTTCCACAGCAGGTTGGGCTTCTGCAGGTGGAACACGACAGTCGAGGCGTCCGTCGCGTCCACCGTGAAGTCCTTCTTCTTTGCAGTGTCGCTGCCGCCCGCCTGCAACAGGCCCGCCGGGCCGCTCGGGTCGTTGATCTTGAGGATGCGGTCGAACGAGAACTTCACGTCCTGCGCGGTGACGGGGTCGCCGTTGCTGAACTTCAGCCCCGGCTTCAGCGTGCAGGTCCAGGTCTGGCCGGCCTGCGACGACGTGCAGGACTGCGCGGCATCCGGCTCGACCTTCAACGTGTCCGGGTTGATGCGCACGAGCGTTTGGTAGACGTTGTAGATGACGTTCCAGCTCGGCAGGTCATAAGAGCCGGCGGGGTCGAAGGACACCGGTTTGTCCGTCGAGCCCCAGATGATCGTCTTGCCACCCGAAGGAGTTCCCCCGGTGTTGTTGCCCTTCGTTGGGCTGCTGCTGCCGCCACACGCCACATCACCGAGGACAACCCCGGCCACCGTGAGCGCCAATCCGGCACGTCTGTGTGCCTTGAGCATGGATGCTCCTCCCGTCGGAT
>JAFAQI010000516.1 GCA_019246495.1 Frankiales bacterium
CGGCCGCCGGGTGCGGGTGCGGGTGCGGCTACGGATCACGCGACCCGTCCGCGGGTCGGCGGCCCGCAGCAGGTCGGCTCGAATTGCCTCGGCGAGGGCCGCGGCGATTGTCGGTTGGGTCATCTCGACCACCTCCATGGCGTCCACTTTCCGCCGCCAACGGCCTCGGCACGAGTGGCACACTTGACAGTATGCGATAGATTCTTGCCATGCCGAAGATCGCCGCGGTCGTCCCTCCCGGAGTCACCCAGTTCGAGCTGGGCGTGGTCTACGAGGTGTTCGGTGTCGACCGCCGATACCTCACGCCGGACTGGTACGACTTCAGCTTCTGTGCGGGCGGCCCGGGACCGATCCGCACCGAGGCCGGGCTGCTGCTCGACACCGCGTGCGGGCTCGACGACCTCGCCAAGGCCGACACGGTGATCGTGCTGCCGAGCGTCCACGACGACCAGCCGCTCGATGAGCTCGAGGACGCGTTGCGGGCGGCGTACGACAACGGCGCGCGCATCGCCTCGATCTGCACCGGCGCGTTCATCCTCGGTCGGGCCGGGCTGCTCGACGACCGGCGCGCGACAACGCACTGGGCGCATGCGGCGCTGCTCGCGGAGCGCTACCCGCAGGCCGAGATCGACCCCAACGTGCTCTACGTCGAGGACGACCGCGTGTTCACGTCCGCGGGATCGGCGGCCGGCATCGACCTCTGCCTGCACCTCGTCCGGCTCGACCTCGGCACCGACATCGCCAACGCGGTCGCTCGGCGGATGGTCGTGCCGCCGCACCGCGACGGCGGGCAGGCGCAGTACGTCGACTCGCCGCTGCCGCCGTGCGAGCAGGAGACGATCGGGCCGCTGCTCGACTGGGCGCTCGCCCGGCTCGACGAGCCGTTGACGCTTGCCGACCTCGCGCGTCAGGCCAACGTCAGCGTGCGGACGCTCGTGCGGCGCTTCGCCGCCGCCACCGGCACGACACCCTTGCAGTGGGTGCTCGCGCAGCGCGTGCGTCGTGCGCAACACCTGCTCGAGTCGAGCGACGAGCCGGTCGAGCGGATCGCGTCACTCGCCGGCTTCGGCACGGCGGCGAACCTGCGCCAGCACTTCACCCGCGTTGTCGGCGTACCTCCCATGCAGTACCGCCGGACCTTCTCCGGCTCGCCGGCGTCCGGTGTGGCCTGACAGCTGCTGCGCCCTCAGCCCAGCCGCCGCGGGTCGGCGACGCGTACCTTGTCGACCACAGCGGAGCGGACCGCCTCCTCGACGCCGGCATCGTCGCGGCCTGCTCTGATCTGCGCGGCAAGCTCGGCGTCGGACGAAACGCCGAGGGCGGCGAGGCGTTCGCGGTGCGCGGCCTGCTGCCCCGGGCCGAGCTCGGCCTCGCGCGCGACGACGTCGAGCTGGCGATGGACGACCTTCGCGAGGAACGCGTCACGCGGCGGCAGCGACAGCCCGCCGAGCCATTGCTGCACGGCGTCGACGGTCTCCGCGACAGTCGGCCGATCGTGCGGCCCGGCGAACGAGTCGTCGTACGGCGAAGGGACGTTGTCCGCGGGTCGGCTGCTCGGTGCGACGAGGTCGAGCAGGTCAAGCTCGACGACACAGGTCCGACGTCCGATCGCGGCGAGCTCGACCGACGGGACGGCACCGGTCAGGTGCAATGACGCCTGCCGGACGCAGATGACTCCCCACCGCGCATTGCCGAGCGCCTCCCACCACAGCAGCGTCGCGAGGTCGACCGGCGGACCGCCTGCGGCGGCGTAGGCGTCGAGCAAGTCCTGCCGTTCGCCGACGCCCGCGACCGGCAGCGGGCCGCCGAACCGCCATGACCGCACGCACAGCCAGCCGAGGTCCTCGGCCGGGTCGCCGACATGTGCGAGCTCCCAGTCGAGTACGCCGACGATCCCCGACGGATCGACCATGAGGTTGCCGAGGCGGAAGTCGCCGTGGACGACGGTTGGCTCGTTCGGCGGCGGCCGCGGCGCCGCGAGCCGGGTGAGGCCGAGCTCGAGCGCCGGGTGCGGTTCGCCGAGCCGGTCGAGCTCGGCGCGCAGGTCGGCGACGGGATCCGCCTGCACCGGCAGTCCGACGATCGCGTCGGGCCGCACCCCTACGTGCAGCCAGCCGAGGATCGTGCCGGCCTGCGCGGTGAATCCGGCCCGCGCGTCCGCCAGCCGCTCGTCGCGCAGGACCCGCGAGCCGATCGTCTCGCCGTCCAGCCACGACAACACCAACCGGTGCTCGTCCGCGGCGACAACGTCGGGGACCGGTACGCCGGCCGCACCCGCCGCGCGAATCAAGGCGGCCTCGCGAAGCATCGCGCCGCCCGCCGGCGCACCCGGTGGGTCGCGCCGCAGCACCAACGGGCGGCCGTCGAGGCAGAACGACCACGTCTCCCGCGACGCGCCGCCGAGCATCCGCGTCAGCTCGGTGACGTCACCGCCGAGCCATCCGGCCAGCTCGTCGTTGATCATGGGAATCCTCGCCGACTCGCCCGGCGTGTCACGCGAGAATTCCCATGATCAACGGCAGGAACGGCAGGAGGTCAGGCCCACGGCCAGGTCGCCGGCTCGCTCGACAACAGCTGCCGGGCGACGACTATCCGGTGCACCTCGTCCGGCCCGTCGTACAAGCGGGCGTAACGAGCCTCGCGATACATCCGATCGAGCGGCGTGTCCGCCGTCACGCCGAGTGCGCCGTGCACCTGGATCGCGCGGTCGATCACGTTGTGCAGCATCCGCGCGCCCCAGAACTTGATGAGGCTGATCTCGACGCGCGCCTCGTCGCCGGCGTCCATCGCGCGCGCCGCATCGAGCGTCATCAGCCGCGCCGCCTGGATCTCGGCCGCCGACTCCGCGACATAGCGCTGAATCTCACCCTTCTCGCGCAACAGCGAGCCGTGCGCATGACGGGTGTTCGCGCGCTCGACCATGAGCTCGAACGCCCGCTGCGCCTGACCGAGCCAGCGCATGCAGTGGAAGATCCGCCCCGGACCGAGCCGCTTCTGCGCGATCCGGAAGCCCTTGCCCCGCTCCCCCAGCAGGTTGTCCTTCGGGACGCGGACGTCGCGGTAGTAGACCTCGCAATGGTCGCCGTTCGTCGTACCCATGGTCGGTACGGCGCGGACGATGTCGTAACCGGGCGTGTCGGTCGGCACGATGATGGCCGAGAACTTCGCGTGTGGTGTCGGCGCGTCCGGATC
>JAFAQI010000316.1 GCA_019246495.1 Frankiales bacterium
CGGGTCGGCGTTGTCGGTGATCGCGACGTACTTCCGGCCCAGCACCGTCGGCGTCGTACCCGATCCCTGGTTGATCTGGCCAACCTTGCGGTGAGTGCCGCGGTCGTAGGTCTGCCGCCACACGATGTAGGGCGTCCCGTTCGCGCGCGCCCGGAACTCATAGAGCGCGTGGTCCGTCACGACGGACACGCCCTCGCGGCTGACCGAGTTGGAGTTCTCGATCTCCTGACCGCGCAACCACATGAGGTGCACCCGGCCGGTGTGCGGGTCGAGTGTCCCGACCCGGCCGAACCGGCTGATCCACCAGAGCAGCCCATGCCAGTCGGGCAGCACTCCGGTGACCGGGTCGCACGAGCCGGTGGGGAACGGGTTCGTGTAGGTCGTGCAGTCGTGCGGCAGGTAGCGGGACAGGTCCCAGTTCCCGACCTGCGTGAACGTCCAGCCGCCGGACGGCGTCCGCACGTGGGCGATGCGCTGGATGTGCTGGGCGGCGTCGGCGACGACCGCGCGGTCCTTGTTGTCCAGGTAGAAGTAGGCGCCGGAACTGTCGCTGTAGACCTTGTCGAGGTTGCCGCTCTCGGCGGCCTGCATCGTCGACGGCCGCGGCGGCAGCTTGTAGCTGGCGAGGTCCTTCAGCGTCACCGGGTCGAGCAGGCGCATCGTGAAGTTCGTCGCGCCGCCGCACTGGAGCAGCAGCAGATGCTCCTTCGTCACGGCCATGCCGGCGCACGGACCCTTGCCCGAGAACGTCGCCTTCACGCCGGGGTCGGTCGCTCCCGGCCAGGGATGCGTGTTGGACCCGAAGCTGTCGGAGTGCATCGAGTTGGCGCCCGACGCCGACATGAACGGGTCCTGGCCGAGGAACCCCTGACGGAGCGGCCGGTACGACGCCCCTCCCGGCGCCGCCATGGCTCCGACCGCGGTCACGGAGACGACCGCGGCCGCGACGAGGGGCAGGGATCGGCGCACCCAAGATCATTCGACGCGGGCCGGCGCCAATCCTGCCGGGGCAGTCCTGCCGCCCCGGCCAGGTCCAACCGGCGGCGGAGGTCAGAGCTTCAGGTCGGTCCCGACCGCGAAGCCGTGCCGGTTGCCGTCGCCGAGAAATGCGCCGACCGTCTTCTCGAGCTCGTCGACGGTCCACGTCTCGCCCTCGGTGCCGAAGACGCCGTCGAGGGTGGGCGCCTTCATCACGCCGATCTTGCCGGAGTAGACGACGAACACGTTGCCCGTCACGTGGTCCGCCGCGCGGGTGCCGAGCCAAACGACGACCGGCGCGATGTGCTCGATCGCCCAGGGGTCGATCTCATCGCCGTCGGGAGCCGGCGGAAACGTCGCCTCGGTCATCGCGGTCCGGGCCCGTGGCGCGAGTGCGTTGGCGCGTACGCCGTACCGGCCGGCGCCGTGCGCGATCGACAGGGTGAGCGCGGCGATGCCGGCCTTCGCGGCGGAGTAGTTCGGCTGGCCCGGTGACCCGAAGAGGAACGCCTCCGAAGCGGTGTTGACGATGCGCGCCCACTGCTGCTCGCCGGTGGCCTTGTTGCGTTCGCGCCAGTAGGCAGTCGCGGCCTGACAGGTCGCGGCATGTCCGCGCAGGTGCACCCGCAGCACCGTGTCCCACTCGTCGGCCGAGATCGAGAAGATCATGCGGTCGCGCAGGACACCGGCGTTGTTGACGAGCACGTTGAGGTCGCCGTACTCGTCGATCGCGCGCCGGACCAGACCGGTGGCGAAGTCCCAATCGCCGATGTCGCCGGCGACGCCGATCGCGGTTCCTCCGGCGGCGACGATCTCCGCGGCAACTGCCTCGGCTCCGTCGCCGATGTCGTTGACGACGACCTTCGCGCCGGCGGCGCCGAGAGCGAGCGCCTCCGCGCGGCCGAGACCCGCGCCCGCTCCGGTGACGACGGCGACACCGCCCTCGAGCTCGGACCCCGTGAACGACGGGACCAACAGCTTCACCACGTGCTCTTGTCCTCTCCTCAGATGCGGCCGAGCATCAGCGCCGACGTCGGTACGCCGGTGCCACCCGTGACCAAGACATGAGCGGCATCGTCGACCTGGTTGACCGATGTGCCGCGCACCTGCCGGACACCCTCGGCGATGCCGTTCATGCCGTGCAGGTAGCCCTCGCCGAGCTGTCCACCGTGCGTGTTCACTGGCAACCGGCCACCGATCTCGATGGCGCCGTCAGCGATGAAGTCCTTCGCCTCGCCGGGCCCGCAGAAGCCGAACTCCTCCAGCTGCGCAAGCACGAACGGCGTGAAGTGGTCATACAGAACAGCGGTTGCGACGTCGGCCGGACCGAGACCGGACGTTTCCCAGATCTGTCGCGCGCACGTCCCCATCTCGGGAAGCCCGACGATCGACTCGCGGAAGAACGACCGCATCATGTGCTGGTCGTCGGCCATGCCCTGCGCTGCCGCTTCGACGACGACCGCAGGCTGGTTCAGGTCGCGCGCCCGCTCCACGGTCGTGACGAGCATCGCCTGGCCGCCGTCGGTCTCCTGG